>PNND01000508.1 GCA_013824045.1 Rhodobacter sp.
AAGGTTCGATGCAGCAAAGGCGTTGCTTTTCGATCCGGACGGCAAAAGATTGAGGTAGCGCCAGTTGCGTTGCAGTTTCGTTATCCTGGTCGCATGTGGATGCCGACATTGGTGCAAGATGCAGAAGCGCTCATCATCACGCGCTTGACCGCCCGCTTTCCGCTCTTTCCCGCCACTCAGAGCGAGGCGGTGAACCTCGGGGCCACAGCTGGTGGGAAAGCCCACTTTGGTCATGACGATTTCGGGCATGGCCGTTGTTTTCATTCAGATTGTCGATCTGCCGCAGGATCGACCAATGCTTCCGTCGTTGAAACGCCGAATTCTGGCAAGTACGATGAAGCGGTATTGAGGAAATGAGTGAGCCGCGTTGCCAAGATCCGAAGTCGACACAAAGTACCGCGCACTGCTGGACGAGATTGAGGCAACACTGCACGACCCCGGCGGCGGCGCCCGGTTGGTAGGCCATCTGCAGGACTTGCCCGAGCTGATACAGGGCCTGCATGAGACGCCGCAAGACCGCGGGCGGATCGAGATCCTGGCCGACCGATCCGGGCGGGTGGTCAGCCAGAACGCTGCAGCCGCACGGAGGCTTGGGCTGCAGCCGGGCGAGCATCTGGGAAGCATTGCGATATCGCCACAGGCGGCACAGCGGTTCCTGACAGGGCAGGACGGAGCTGGGGTTCCGCTTCTCGTGGCGGACCCTGCAGGCGGCACGATCTTCTTCTTCGGTCAGTCAGTTGAGAACGACGGCCTGCTTCTTCTGACCGAAGTGCGGCGTGGCATCGATGCCGGCATCCGGGCCCGCTTGGCGGAAGCCGTCGGCCTGATCGCGTCGGAAGGGCAGCTGCTCAAGGGGCTGATGCAGGGCAAGTCGGTGCAGGCCATCGCCCGCGATCTGGGGCGGACCGAAGGAACAGTTCGCCAGCAGCTGAAGTCGATCATGGCCAAGATGGGCGTGAACTCGCAGCAACAGCTGATATCGACCGCTTATGCGCTGTCGCTGATGTATCAGCAAAACCGTCCTTCAACGCCGACGGCTGCAGCCGAAATGCAAGGGGCGAAGCTGCATGAAGGGCGGCACGGCGTGGTGGGGCTACATACCTTCGGCCCTGCGGACGGGCTGCCAGTTTTGTTCCTGCATGGCGCGCTGTTCGGGATTGCCGCATTGCCGGGCCTGCGGGATGCGGCGCAGACGCTTGGTCTTCGAATCCTTGCGCCCGAGCGACCGGGCTACGGCCATACGGCCTTTGGCGAGGACGGAGACCCGATCGGGTTGGCCGTGCGACAAGCGGTCGATATCTTGGACACACTAGAATTACCAAAAGTGGTGGTGCTGGCCCATGACGTCGGCACCAGCTTTGCCGCCCGACTGGCGCTTGATGCTCCGGGCCGCGTGGCTGCTGTCATTGCCGCCCCCGCCACCCCGCCGATGCAAACCTGGGCGCAGACCGCCGACATGCCCACGCGCCACCGAGTGAACGCCTGGGCAGCTCAGCATCTGCCGGGGCTGATGGACAAGATCGTGGCGTTGGGACTGGCCCAAATCTCGCGCGACGGGGTCGAGGTGATCCCGCGCCTTGTCTTTGACGGATGCGATTTCGATCAGGCGGTCCTGCGCCAGCCGGCTTCGGGCGCAGTCTTGCAAGAGGCATTTCATCTGGCCTGGGCGCAAAGGGGTGTCGGATTTCGCGCCGACATGCGACTGACCAACGAGAACTGGCTGGAAGATGCGCGCCGCGTTACGGCACCATTTCTGTGCATGCATGGCGCCGAAAGCCGCACTGTCAGCCGCAAGGCGGTCGAAAAGCTTGCGCAAACCTTACCAAAGGGGCGTTTCCGTCTGGTCGAAGGAGCGGGACACAGTCTGCCGGTCAGCCATTCGGCGCTGATCCTGCGGGCGGCCTTGGCCGCCGGGCAAGCCGCAGGGCTTGGCGGGGACGAATTCGGGTTCCACGGCGACGATTGACTACCAGATGGTAGTATATGGCTTGCATATCCTGCGCCAATCTTGAGCCGGAACAACAACAGGATTTTCCGGTGATTCAAAACATTTCCCGCGCCTCCTTCATTCTTGCTCTTCTCGCTTTTCCGGCACATTCCGAAACGATCCCTGTCTTCACCCCCGGTGATGAAGGGCGGCCATTTGTGGACGTCTATGCTTCGGGGCTTTATTCGGCCACCTGTGTCGAAGGCGCGGGCTGCACCTGCGCCGCCTTGCCGGTGGACCGCGCCGAACTGGCCGTGGTTCTGGGGCTAGAAACGGTTTCCGCCGAAACGCAGGGTATCTGGGACAGCCCAGCCAGCGAGCAAAGCCTGACCAATGAAACCGCAGAGGCCCTTCACGCCCGGTTTGGCGGGTCGGGCTATTGCCCGCAAACCGCGCTGGAACCACAAGACGGGCAGTGGCGTGATGGAAAACCGTTCAACATCACTGTGCAGTGCGGGCCGATGGGTGACATGTTTCGTCAGGTTCTGGCCGATCAGAAACTCATAACGGCGACGATCGCTTGGAACGATGTGTTTTCGGGTGACACGATCCAGACCGCTTTCATGGCAGCCGACCCCGATCCTGAATACACCCCGCACGCATTTAAAGACATTACACCTGTTGAAACCATCGGCACGGCAACGGCAACAACGGAAATGGGTCCGATGACCTCGACCGGGCGGATGCGGCTTTTGACGCCACGCCTGTTCGTGGTGAACTGGGACGTGAAGGGCATGTCCGAGATGGGCGCCTGCAATTGGTCCACTGAACAGCTGGTGACATGGGTGGGGCAATGACCATGAAGACTTTTGCCATGACGTCCGGCGCTCTGGCGTTTCTTGCCAGTACCGCGATGGCAGAGTTGCCCCGTACCATCATCGTGATGGATGGGTCGGGGTCGATGTGGGGCCAGATCGATGGCCGCACGAAACTGGAGATTGCGCGCGAAACGTTGAAGGGTGTGCTGGACACCATTCCGGCGGATCAGCAACTTGGGCTGATGGCCTATGGCCACCGCGAAAGGGGCAACTGCGCCGATATTGAACTGATGGTGCCGCCGGCAGCCGGCACGGGGGCCGAAATCGCAGCGCGGGTGAACGAGATGCGCTTTCAGGGCAAGACCCCGTTGTCCGAAGCAGTCCGTCAGGCAGCAGAGGTTCTGCGCTACGGCGAAGACGCGGCGACGGTCGTACTTGTGACGGATGGGCTGGAAACCTGCGAGGCCGACCCCTGCGCCTTGGGACGTGAGCTTGAGGCGGCGGGATTGAACTTCACCGCCCATGTGATCGGCTTTGGCCTGACCGAGGAAGAGGGCGCGCAGGTGGCTTGTCTGGCCAAGGAAACCGGTGGGGAGTATCTGCAGGCATCCGATGCCGGAGCGCTGGCCGATGCGCTGGTCCAAACGGTGGCCGCCCCTGCGCCCGCACCCGACCCCGCCCCGGCGTCCGAAGAACCCACCCCCACCGCTTTGCTGACCGCCCCCGCCACTGCGCCGCAAGGGTCGCGCATCATGGTGGGCTGGGAAGGGCCACGGTCGACCTATGACTATATTCGGGTGTTCGACACCGCCGGCGAATGGCTGGCCGAAGTGGCGCCGGGCGAGGAAAACCCCGTCGAGTTGCAACTGCCATGGCTGACAGGCGATTTCATGCTGGCCTATGTGCTGGAAAGTGAAGCCATCAGCGAACAGATCCCGATCACCCTGACGCCCGCGCCGGTGTCGATCACCGCGCCCACCACGGCGCAGGTCGGGCAGGACGTGACGATCACATGGGTCGGGCCGGGGGCCTTTCTTGATAACATCCAGTTGCTGAATGAAGAGAGCGGTGAACGTTGGGGCTATGACTATACCGACGGCAAGGACAGTATGGTCTGGACTATGCCCGACGTGCCCGGCAACTACAGTTTTGCCTATGTCTTCCGTGACATGGAGGTGATCCACAAAACCCCGATCTCCGTCACGCTGGAGCGGTCGGACGCTGTCCCCGAGCCTGCCGCTGAAACAGCACCCACTGCCCCGCCCGCGCTGGAGCCGGTCCCTGTAACGTTCAGCGGCACGGGGACGGAGGCCTATCCGCTTTACATCACCTGGTCAGCAACGCCTGTTCCCGGCCAGAACCTGCCACCCGAGGCTTGGGCGATGAACGAAGGCGTGCTGGGCTCCACGAGCGCCGAGTTTCTGCCCGGCACTTATGACGTTGTGGGCGATGCGGGCGACACGGTCTTTGCCGGGCAAGTGACGGTTACCGCCGCAGGCCCCAACGACTTCATCATCCCTGTCTCCGCTGCCCTGAGCCCCGCCGGGCCGGACGCCGCCCCTGTGGCCGTCACCATCACTGGTCCCTACATGGGCACATTCCGCCAATGGGCCGCCATCCCGTTGCCGGACGGTGAAGCACTGCGCAGCGCGGGCGAGATCAACGACGCCTGGGCGATAGACATGATGCCGGGGCAATGGCTCATTACCGCCACTGCTTCAGGCGCCAAGGGCGAGGGTTTGGCAGCGGTCGTTGACATCACCAGCCCCGGCAAGATTGAGGTAGGACAGCCGACCTTTGCCGCCACCCCGTTCACCGAAATTACCCCCTTCCACCGACAGTGCGAGGGAAGCGCGCCCTGCGCCTATGGCGACGAGATTTCGGGCCTGCGGATGGTGCTGCTACCGGGCTGGCTGATGCAGGACCCCTATACCCTGACAACTGCTGCGGGTGAGGGCAACGTGGTGTCGACCCTTTTCGGCACCACTGGTACGGGCGGCGAACCATTGGTCGCGCTGAACCCCCGGCAGTGGGACGCGACCCTTGGCCCTTGCGAGGAAACGGCTGCAGGCCAGCTTTGCCGCATGGCCGACATGCCAGGCGATGGGCTGGCAGGCTATCGCGTGATTGCGGCGACCCTTCGGATAGACGGTGCCATGCCTGCAGCGGCAGGAACGCCCGTGGGTCTTGTCGGCACGCCGCAGGACCTTGACCCGGAAACCGCCGCAAGCCTTCGCAAGCTTCTTTTGGGACAACCGTGATGAAACGCCTTTTCCTTGCCCTTTGTCTATTGCCCGCGCCCGCAATTGCCGAAGATGCGTTGATCTACGCAGATTGCGGCAATGCAGGGTGCACGTGCCGGATCAGTGCCGCCTCGGCCGAAGACATCGCCACCCTGACTGGCATCCCAACCCCGCCGAATGCCGCACAACTAACCTTGGTCATGCGGGGCAACAGCTTTCACTGGAGCGCGGCCTCTCGCAGCGATATCGACCGCGAGGCAGGCGGCGACGGGGTTTGCGAAATCGAGGTCTTTGATGAGATCATCCCCAAGGACGGCACCTGGACCGGGACGGTCGAGGTGACGGGCATCAGCGGCTGCCATCCGCAGGTGGCCGCCATGGTCCCGCCAATGGTCGAGGGGATGAGCCAGACCAACTCCATCACATGGGGCGGCGCCTTTGATCCTGCGAAGCTGGCCACCGGCGGGCAAAGCCCGGACGTCCAATGGACACGCGTCAGGTCGGACTATTTCACTGGCACCGTTCCGATGGAGCCGAATGGTGTCCTTGACGTATCGGTCAATGCCACGGCAACCCTGCTTGCCCCTGATCAGGCCGCAGCAACGCTGACCATTCGCTTCGACCCTGTTTCGGCGGCGGACGGGGGCGCTCTCGCCTTGATCGGAATGAACGGATGCGAAGCGAACGCAGCCTACGACTTCCGCCATACTGGGGGCTGAAATCAGCCCCCCCTTCAACGGTTTGGCAGCTTCGGACTGTGGCTCCTCTCAGACTAGATTTTCCGTGCTCTTGCTAGCTAAGCCCAATGGTCGACGGCAGGGTAAGGATAATGGAGAGGATTGGCCGCCAGAGTTCGATGGAAGCTATCAGGCCGGGCCATGGCTGGTTCGGTGTGCGAGCGTGGGCTTCAGCATCAAGCGTTGCGGATTGGTTCGGCCAGCGATACGAGACAAGAGCGCCGTTGCCGCTGCGCCGCCCAAGCCGCGCGCGTTCTGGTCGACGCTCGTCAGTTCGATCAGGGGCATGGTTGCCGGTGGCGAATTGTCGTAGCCGATCACGGAAAGATCGGACGGCAGGTTCATGCCTGATGATCTGGCCAGCCCAATCAATTCAATCGCGAAGAGATCGCTCCAGCAAAAAACGGCGGTCGGGCGGTCGGGCGCTGACAGAAAGCTCCGCATTTGCGCCTGTCGCAGGTCTTTGTCGCCGGTCATCCGAAGGATTCGTGCACTGGGTTCCAGACCAGCATCCCCCATCGCCTTCAAATACCCCTTCTCCCGCGCGACGCTGACATGCGTCTGCGAATTGTCGTCGGCGACAAGGAGGCTGATCATGGCAATGTCGGAATGACCCGCCGCCACCAGTTCCGCAACGACCATTTGCGCACCCGCAGCATCATCGCTGTTCACGGTGTCATAGGCATTTGGTGAGGGTTCATGATGCGCGATAACGACCAAGGGGGTTTGTCGCGCATAGGCTTCAAGTGTTTCGCCTGACATTCTTGGTGCCACCAGAATGAGCCCGTCCATGCCGTGATCTATCATGGAATCGAGCAGGCTTTCTTCGAGTGTCAGTTGTGCTTGCCCGAGGCCGATCAGCACCTTGTAGCCGTCTGCGCCGCAGGCATCCGATATGCCCGCAATCACATCAGGCAGGAAGGGGTTGCCCATTTCGACCAGAACCACACCGATGGTGAATGTGCGTCCTCGCATCCCCCTTGCCGCCGTTGAAGGGCGGTACCCAAGCTTTTCGATGGATGTCAGCACGTTCTGCCGCAGGGCCGGGGACACCCCATAGGCATTGCGCAAGACCTTTGACACCGCCGCCACAGAAACCCCGGCATCCGCCGCAACATCGCGGATGGTAATACGTCCGGGTCTGGTTCCACGTGGCTGTTCGTTCATCGGCGCTTCCTTCGGTTGGTGGCAGACTACGCACAAAAAAGTTGCGGGGCAATCAAAGTTGTGTATTGTTCTACGTAGAACGGTGCACACTTTTGTATGCATCTGAGTCGCGGTGCGGGGGGAGACGCTTATGGGCCAGCAATGGCAGGCGCGGACGATGTCCGCGGACAAAGAAGTTTTGGCAAAAGTCCTGTTCTCGGCTGACATGATCGCGCCTTCCTGTGATCAGGGAACGGGAGGAGCTGGCTGCTTTGTGGCGCGCGAATTCCAGCTCACGACTGTTCCTGCTGGGGCAAAACTCCGGATCTCTGCACTTGGGCTTTATCGTGCATTCCTGAATGGGCAGCGGATTGGCGCGGATCTCTTGACCCCCGGTTGGACATGCTATGACGACCGTATTGCCTTTCAGACCTACGACATATCGGCGCTGCTTCGCGCCGGGCAGAACCGGCTTGAAATCTGGCTGGGTGATGGGTGGTACCGGTCGCGTCTGATGTGGGCGGCCATTCCCATTCCCGATACCTGGGGCAGCCGGACAGGGGCGATTGCCGAAATCGTGGCGGGTGGGTCGACCCTTCTCAAGACCGATGAAAGCTGGTCTTCCGGCCTGACACCTGTGACCGGCAACGGCATTTATCACGGCGAAGACTTTGATGCCCGGATCGCAATCGCTGATACGGCTGGGGTCGAGGTGCTGCCCTTCGACCTTGATCTTCTTGTCCCGCACGAGACGTCACCCGTTGTAGAGTTGCCCGCCGTTGCGGCGATTGAAAGCTGGACCGACGGTGCGACGACCATTCATGATTTTGGCCAGAACTGCGGGGCCTATGCGCGCATCACGGCCAAGGGCCCTGCGGGATCGCATGTGCGGGTTGAGTTTTCCGAAGTCATCGGGCCAAAGCGCGATTTCGACAACCGCAACTATAGATCCGCGCGTGCCGAGCAGCACTTTACCCTGCGGGGTGATGGCGTTGAAACCTACGCACCAATGTTCACCTTCTTTGGCTTTCGCTATGCGCGTGTCACCCTTTCGGGCGGCGCGGAACTGGTCGACATTCAGCAGGTGCCGATCACATCGGTTCCGGTGCAGGCGGGCGGCTTCACCTGCGGTGTGGCGGCCGTCAACCGGCTGGTGATGAACACGATCTGGTCGCAACGGTCGAACTTCATCGAAATTCCAACCGATTGCCCGCAGCGCGACGAGCGTTTGGGATGGACGGGGGACGCGCAGGTTTTTGCCGGAACCGCTGCTTGGCTGGCGGATTGTGAACGGTTTCTGGCCAAGTTCATGCGCGACGTGCGCCACGATCAGCGCCCCAATGGCGCCGTGCCGCACTTCTCTCCCGATCCAACGCGGCTGCACCCGATTGAAGGCCGTGGTGATTGGGCTGGGTCTACGGGGTGGGGCGATGCCATTGTCATCATCCCATGGCAGCTTTACCTGCATTACGGTGATGCCGGGGTGCTGCGCGAGTTCTATCCGGCCATGGTGAAGTGGCTGGACTATCTGTGGGGCATCTCAAACGGCCCGATCATCCGCCCTGATCCGGAATGGGGCGGCCATGGATTTACCTTTGGGGATTGGCTGCAGCCGGTCGGCGACAACCGCAAACCACGTCCGACGATTGCCGATGATTGCGCGGCGACGCTGTACCATTACATCTCGACCGACCTGACCGCGCGTATCGCGGGTATCATCGGCGATCAAAACGGCGCGACTGCCATGCGCCATCGGGCTGAGGCCATCCGCACAGCCATTGCGCATGAGTATTTCAGCCCGTCAGGCCGCATCGCGCATAATGACCAGACGTCCTGGGCGTTGGCTTTTCTGCATGATCTGGTGCCACCGCAGCATGTGGATGCCGCAAAAGCGTACTTCCGCCGCGTCGTGGAAGAAGCAGATGGCCTGATCGGTACCGGCTTTATCGGCACGCCCGCCTTGTTGCCCGCCCTGACCAAGCTGGGCATGACCGATCTTGCCGAAAAGATCTTTCTCAATCGCCGGGTTCCGGGCTGGCTGTATCAGGTGGATCGCGGCGCAACCTCTATCTGGGAACGCTGGGATTCGATCGGCGAAGATGGCACGATCTATGACCCCGACATGAACAGCTACAATCATTATGCCTATGGGGCAGTGTGTCAGTGGTTGTTCGAAGCCGTCGCTGGTGTGGCCCCTGTGGCCGAAAGTCCCGGCTTTGATGAGGTCATGATTGACCCCCAGATTCTGCCAGCACTGTCGCCGGTTGCGATGTGGCATGACTGCCGCCATGGCCGGATAGAGGCCAATTGGGCCATCGACGGCAGCTTGGTTTCGTATCGTGTCATGTTGCCTGACGGCGTAGTCGGCCGCCTGCCACCATCGGAAAAACGGCGCGACATGCACCTTAATGGCCTGCCTGTCACGGTGCCACCGACGGGTCTGGTTCTGGGTGCCGGAACACATGATCTGACATTTCAGAACTGAAGAAACCAAAAGTACCAACTTGGTCCAACGGAGGAGAACCTGACCATGAAACTGATCCCAAGCGCTGCCCTGCTATCGGCTTTCATCGTTGCATCCGGCATGGCGCAGGCCGAAACAACGCTTTCCGTGCTGATCGACAATAACCCGGAAACCATTGCGGCGTTCGATGCTCTTACGGCGGCCTATACGGCGGCAAATCCCGATGTCACCTTTGACATCGAACAGCGCGCCGGTGGTGCCGAAGGCGACAACCTTGTCAAGACGCGGTTGGCAACGGGCGAAATGGCTGACGTCTTTGCCTATAACTCGGGGTCGCTGTTTCAGGCGCTTAACCCTTCGGAAACACTGGCTGATCTGTCCGACATTCAGGGCAATGTGATCGACAGCTTCAAACCCGTCGTCACGTCGCCTGATGGCGTTGTGCGGGGCATTCCGTTCGGTGCGGCAATGGGCGGCGGCATCTATTACAACCGCAAGATCTATGAAGAGCTTGGGCTTTCGGTTCCAAAGACATGGGCCGAGTTCATGGCCAACAACGAAAAGATCAAGGCCGCAGGCAAGGTCGCCGTCGCCCAGACCTATGGCGACACCTGGACCAGCCAGCTTTTTGTTCTGGCTGATTTCTATAATGTGCAGTCTGCCGTTCCGAATTTCGCCGCCGACTATACTGCCAATGCGATCAAGTATGCGACCACGCCCGCCGCAGTGCAGGGCTTCCAGAACCTCGAAGATGTGTTCAAGGGTGGCTATCTGAACGAAGATTTTGGCGTGGCAAAGTTCGACGAAGGCATGCGCATGGTAGCACTTGGGGAAGCAGCCCATTATCCGATGCTGACCTTCGGGATCGGAACGGTAAAGCAGAATTACCCCGACAATGTGAACGACATCGGGTTCTTCGCACAGCCCGGCACAGATGCGGCAAAGAACGGTCTGACTGTCTGGATGCCAATGGCGGCTTATGTTCCGGCCACGTCGCCCAATCTGGAAGAAGCCAAGAAGTTCCTGTCCTTTGTGGCGTCAGTCGAAGGCTGCAACACCATGATCGGGGCCATCGGGGCGACAGGCCCCTATCTGATCGAGGGCTGCGAGTTGCCGACCGATGTTCCGGCATCGGTCGCAGACATGCTGCCCTACTTCCAGACCGAAGGCATGACGGCGCCCGCGCTGGAATTCCTGTCGCCGATCAAGGGCCCGGCGCTGGAGCAGATCACGGTTGAAGTGGGTTCCGGCATTCGCCCAGCCGCCGAGGCTGCTGCCCTTTATGATCAGGATGTCGAAAAGCAGGCCAAACAGCTTGGCTTGCCGAACTGGTAATCCTCCTTGCCAGTTCACCCCCGCCCGGCTTTGGGCGGGGGTCTCTGACCACGGCCCAAGCCCATCATCCTGACGGAGCAGCCATGACCGCAAAGCGCAGATCACCCTATCCCTACTGGTTCGTGCTGCCGGCCGCTGTGGTGTTTACGGTGCTGTTTCTTGTTCCGACCATCGCAAGTTTCTGGTTCAGCATGACGCGGTGGGACCTGTTTCAAACCGAGTTCATCGGGTGGGATAACTACCGCCAATTCTTCAAGGAACCTTTTCTGGTTCAGGGTCTGACCAACACACTGATCTACGCTGTGGTGACATCCGGCGCGAAAACCATTCTTGGTCTTTTGCTGGCGGTTTTGCTGACATCGGGCATTCTGTGGCAGGGGTTCCTGCGTTCTGTCGTGTTCTTTCCGGTTCTGGTGTCCACCATCGGCGTCGGGATCACCTTTGCCGCGCTGATGCATCCGACAAAAGGGGCCATCAATATCGCGCTGAGCTACGTTGGGATTGACGGGCCGTCCTGGCTGTCTGATCCGACCCTAGCGCTTTACTCTGTCGCCTTCATCGACATCTGGAAAGGCGTTGGACTCGCCACGCTGATCTATATTGCCGGATTGGCCGCCATCTCGCCCGAGTATTACGAGGCAGCGCGGATCGATGGGGCAACGCGCAGTCAGCAGTTCTGGCGCGTGACCGTGCCCTTGGTCCAGCCTGCCACGGTGACCGTGGTCACGCTATCGCTGATTGGCGGCTTGCGCAGCTTTGACATCATCTGGGCAACCACCAAAGGCGGGCCAGGCTTTGCGTCGGACGTGCTGGCCAGCGTCATCTACAAACAATACCAGGCTGGGTTCTACGGACTGGCCACTGCTGGGAACGTGATCCTGTTCCTGCTGATCGCCATCATCATCCTTCCGCTGACCTGGTGGTTCAACAAACGCGAGGTGGACCTGTGACCAGCCGTCAACGCAACACCGGCATCATCGCCTTTCTCGCCGCCTTCATCATCTTTATCCTGCCTTTTGTCTTCACCTTCTTCATGGCCGTGAAATCAAGGCAGGAAGCCGCCCTCTTTCTGTTTACCTGGCCCAGCGAATGGCATTTCTGGTCTAATCTGGTTGAGGTGGTTCAGGCACGCAACTACATGCTTTTGCTAGCCTATTTCAACTCTACCATCATCACGGTCGGCGCGGTTGCACTTTTGGTCATCTTCGGCGCGATGGTGGGCTATGTGCTGCAGCGGCGGCCTTCAGGATGGAACAAGCTGATCTATGCCGGTGTGCTGATGGGCCTGATGGTGCCGCCCGCGGTTGTGCCAACGATCTGGGTGCTGCAGGGCCTGGGGCTGTTCAAAACCATCCACGGGATGATCCTGATTCAGGTGGCCTATGGGCTTGCGTTTTCTGTGCTGCTTTATCGAAGCTTCATCGCGACAATCCCGCGCGATCTGGACGAGGCCGCCATTATCGACGGCGCAAAGCCATGGGCGATTTTCTTCAAGGTCATTCTGCCCTTGCTGAAGCCGGTCACGGTGACGCTGATCCTTGTGCAATCCATCGCCATCTTCAACGATTTCACCAATCCGCTGTACTATCTGCCGGGTCGGGAAAACGTCACGGTTCAGCTGACGCTTTTCAACTTTCAAAGCCAGTTTCAAAGCCAATTCAACCTGTTGTTCATGAACATCCTGCTGGTGACAATCCCGCCCTTGATCGTCTTCGTGATCTTCAACCGACAAATCGTGGCCGGCATGACCGCCGGCGCCGTGAAAGGATAGCGGCATGACCTCTGTCAAACTCAAGTCCGTCAAGAAAAGCTTTGGCGCTGTCGACATCATCAAGGGTATCGATTTGACGATTGAAGACGGCGAGTTTTGTGTCTTTGTCGGTCCGTCGGGCTGCGGAAAGTCCACATTGCTGCGCATCATCTCGGGGCTTGAAGAGGCGACCGAAGGCACGATCGAAATCGACGGCCGTGACGTGACAGGCGAGGAGCCGTCAAAACGTGGGATCGCGATGGTGTTTCAAAGCTATGCGCTTTACCCGCATCTGACTGTGCGGGAAAATGTGGGGTTTGGTCTGTCATTGGCCAAACTGCCAAAGGACGTGATACGTCAGAAGGTGGACGCTGCCGCCGAAGCCCTGCAACTGACCCACCTTTTGGACCGCAAGCCAAAGGCGTTGTCAGGTGGGCAGCGGCAGCGCGTTGCTATTGGCCGCGCCATGGTGCGCGACCCCAAGGTTTTCCTGCTGGACGAGCCGCTGTCGAACCTTGACGCCGCCTTGCGGGCGCAGATGCGGATCGAGCTGACCGACCTGCACCGCAAGCTGGGCGCGACGATGATCTACGTGACCCATGATCAGGTCGAAGCAATGACAATGGCTGACAAGATCGTGGTGCTGAATAGTGGTAGGATTGAACAGGTCGGCAGCCCGATGGACCTGTACAACAATCCCGTTAGCCCCTTCGTTGCCGGTTTCATCGGCAGCCCGAAGATGAACCTCTATGACGGTCCTGTCGCAGCGGCCCAAGGCTGCAAGACCTATGGCATCCGCCCCGAACATGTGGTGCTTTCTGCCACGAACGGCACCTGGAAAGGCTCCGTCCGGCACGTGGAACACCTTGGCGCGGATACGGTTGTCTATCTTGTGGTTCCAGAGATGGGTGAAATCGTTGTCCGCGTCTCAGGAGATTTCAAGGCTGCCCACGGCGATATCCTTTGGGCCAGTCCCGTCGCCGGACGGGAATTCAGGTTCAATTGAAACGGGTTGAATCGGCTTCGCAGGAACGGACGAAGTTTTCAGCACCAGAACTAATTTAGGCCAAAGCATCTGTCAGACAGACGGAGATCAACGCCCGCACCGTTTAACGACGATTATCATTCTGTTCAGCTTTAAAAACAAAAGGACACAGCACATGCAATCCTCTTCATTCCTGCGATCCAGCCTGCTTGGAACACTTGCTTCCGCCTTCTGCTTTGCCGGCAGCATCGCATTGGCGGAAGGTACCTATGATGCGACCTTGGCGCTGGACCCCGCCGACTTTACTACCGTCACTATCACATTGGATGGCAAACCGTTTTCCCTGCGCCGCTATGATGCCGTCTACGTCGGGAACCCGGTGGCAATGGCGTCAGAACAACCCGCCCGCAGCATGGGGCCGGGCGGTAGCCCAGCCGCTGCGGAAACCCAGACTCTGGCCGACCTGCTTGCCTATCAACGGCTGGTTATCTTCGTGCCCGAAACCGCGACAGACACGTCTGCCATGATCCTGAACGTGGTCAACTCTGGCTGGTTTGCCAGCGAATTGCGCCCCGGCATCGAGGAAGGCGGCACCTATGTCTCTGACAATGATACCGACAAGGCAGGTGCCGCGCTTGCGGCGGGCTATGTCTATGTCGATGTCGGCAGCCGTGGGCGCGGCATTGTGGCCGCCGATGGCAGCCTGCCCGGCAAGGCGCCCGCCGCTGTGGTGGATACCAAGGCCGCCATCCGCTTTTTGCGCCTGAACGATGCCGCATTGCCCGGCTCGGCCGAGAGGATCGTAATCACCGGCACGTCAGGCGGGGGTGGATTGTCCACGGTGGTGGCAGCCAGCGGGAACAGCCCCGACTTCTTGCCGTTTCTTGCCGAAATTGGCGCAGCGGGCGTTGCTGCGGATGGCACCAGCACCCTTGCCGACGATGTCTTTGCCGTGATCGCCTATTGCCCGATCACCGATCTTTCCCATGCCGACATGGCCTATGAATGGTTGTATCAGGGCATCCGTACCGCAGAAAACACTGCAAACGGCAGTTGGTCTGATGTGGCGCAGGCTGCGTCTGCGGAACTTGCCGCAGGCTATCCAGCCTATCTTGCCAGCCTTGGACTGAGCCTTGCCGATGGCACGCCGCTGACGGCAGACACCATGAAAGCCGCCATTGCCGCCGAAGTCACCCGTGAGGTTGAGCGTTATGCCGCAACCGGCGGTGCAATCCCTGCGATGGGAGAGATGTTCCAGATCACCCTGCGCTCACGCGAAGGGGACAAGCAAATCGAGATGGAAAACACTTGGCTTTCTTTCGAAAACGGCAAAGTGACGGCACTTGATGTAGACTCTTATCTGCGATTTGTCGCACAGACCTCTGCCCTGAAAACCGTGCCCGCCTTTGATCGCACTGCCAATAGTGGGAATGAGGGGATCGATGGTGAAAACTCTCTTTTCGGCACAGGCGCACAGGCCTATGCCAACTTCTCGGCGTTCGGCTGGAACAACAATGAAGTTGCAGGCGACGGGTCGGGTGCCGATGATACGGGTATGGATTGGGCCACCTACACGGCGGGCGATGGGGCGGCGCTGCTGGCGCAAACCCGGATGGTCAACCCGCTGACTTATCTGGGCACTGAGGCCAAAGCAGCTCCTTATTGGTATGTGCGCCACGGAATGATTGACCGCGACACTGCCTTTGCGGTTGAAGTCACGCTGGCCAATGCGGCCCGGATGGACGCTGACGTAAAATCGGTTGATTTCGGGCTGCACTGGATGACCGCACATAGCGGCGACTATGACGTACAAACCGCCTATGGCTGGCTTGCGGGCGTGCTGGCGGAAGCTGAGTAGTCTGCGCGTTAAGGGCGGCCGTAGAAATTAGTGCTCTGCGACCGCCGATAACTCAGTCGCTCCGCGGTCTGATATGTCGCGCGTGCCGTTTGCCACCTCGTTTGTGACCAAGGTCACCCGTGGACGCTTCCATGGGGATCTCCGGGTCCCGGACAGGTTCAAGGATTTGGGGCTCGCAGATGAGGCCTGCTTGTTTTTCGGCACGCGCCATCCGGCCAAGAGCCGTTGCAAATTTTTCAGGCTGCCCTCGTAACCATGCTTTTGGATCAAAAGGAGCAGTGTAGTGCCGCGGCGAATGCGGTTCATCCAGCATGGCTTCAGGTATTCTTCAAAACACCATGCGGGGGAGCGCTTGCGCGTAGCAACCGCAGCGATCCCGGCTTTTGACTACCACCTCAGGATCACGCCTCAGCCAGTTGGTGCACGTAACGACATTACGATCTTCGAAAACATCGATAACCGTGCCACGCTCGATGTCGATGATGATCGGGCCGTCGGTCTGCGCTTTCCGCCAACTCCAATCATCGATCCCGATTATCTGCGCGTGTAGCCCCAGGATCTCCGGGAAGGTAAACCCATTAAACGGATACGACCCTCTTGCAGAAACGGATCTGCCCGGAGGCACGCTGGCCAGCCGGGCAAATCTCCCGCTTTTGCAGGATCAGTTCGGGGTAATCACAAGACGCGCGACGCCTTCTTGCACCATGACAAGCTCGCGGCGGCCCTCGTCATTGCCGATATCATAAAGGTCGAAGACAACCTCGCCACCTTCGGGCGTCACTTCCCACGTGCCGGTGATCACCGTGTCCTCGCCCTCGCCGTAGCCGCCCTTGGCGTAGAAGCGCAGAAGCGGCGAGGTGATGAAGTAATCGGCGGCGGCGGTCTCACCGGCGGCGATATGGGGACCTTCGCCGTTTCGGTTACCAAGGATCGGGCCGGCATATCCGGTGCCAATCTTAGCGTTCAGCGGGCGCGGATCGCCGTCCAGGATCGCGCCGATGAAATCGTCAGTGATGTAGTCTTCCGTGAACAGAAACGGCTGGGCAATCGCGTCGTCGGCGATCACGAGCGGCGCCATGTAGTGGTCGGGCTCCTCGCGCAGGTTGGTGATGGAGAAGTTGAAGTCCTGCGCCGAAGCCGCGCCGCCAAAAGCCATGAGCGCGCCGATTGCAAGAAGTGTCGTCTTCATTGTTGTTCCTCCCGGGTTGCAGAATGTTTGTCCGTCGCGTTGTCTTCCGCATACCTTCCGGATCCTGCGGACTGGATGCGACGCTAGGTGAGGTAAGGACATTTCTAAAACAGATATATTTCATACAGAACATCGACAGCATCAATGATCATGCGGTCGCGTCCATTTAGCATTTCGATGCATTGGATTTATCAAATCGACTTTGTGAAGGGTTGGCAGTGATTTAGGGTCGGGAATGCTGCTTTCATGATTTTCGGGAGGATTGACGTGAAGAAACTGTCGCTAGGCCTGCTTCTGGCTGCATCCACCATGCTGGCGCCGGTATCGGTCGCCGCCGAACCGGAACGGCTGATGCTCGGGACCGGAAACATCCCGATCCATCCGCTGAACCTGCGCGTGATCCTGCCTTGGGCCGAAAAGGTTAGCGCCGAAGGCGACGGCGCGCTGGAACTGGTCGTGCGCCATGGGCAGATGCTTGTGAACAACGAAAACTACGTCGACCGCGTGACCGACGGTGTGGTCCAGATCGCCTGGGGCCTGCTGACATTCCAGCCGGGCCGTTTCCCCCGCGCGCTGGTGTCGAGCGTGCCGTTCATCGAAGGTTCGGCCGAAGCTACGGCCATCGCCTTTTGCCAACTGTACGAAGAGGGGGTCTTCGACAGCGAGCTGGCGGATTTCAAGCCCCTGTTCTTCGTGCCGTTTCCACAGTCCTCGATCCACTTGAACGGCAGCCCGCTTGACTCGACCGCCGACCTTAAAGGCAAGGTGATCATGGTGGGCAGCCCGACGGCCGCCGAAGTCGTGACGGGACTGGGCGGCACGCCCTTGTCGACGCCGCTTTATGACCATTACCAAGCGTTGCAGCTGGGCACGGCCGATGGCAACATCATTCCCTTCACGGCCTTCCCCGCCTTCAACCTGCACGAGGTGACGACGTCGCATCTGGTCGCGCCGATGGGCGGCGCAATCGGCATGGTCTTCATGTCGCGCGACCGCTGGGACGCCCTGACCCCCGAGGCGCGGGCCGTGCTCGAGGCCAATTCCGGCTGCGACCTGACCCGGTCGGTCGGCGGCATCGTCGACCAGTGGAACACCGAGGGCCGCGAGACGGTTGCCGCGCTGGAAGGGCATACGGTCACCGACATCGCGCCCGAGGAACTGGCCGCGCTGCAGGCCGAACTGGCCGAGACGGTTTTCGACAGCTTCCGCGGCCGCTTCGACGGCGCGCCCGAGCTTCTGGACCAGTGGAAGGCCGCGATGACCGAGGCCCGGGCGGAACTCGGCCAGAACTGACGACGGACCATCGGCGCAACGCAAGGGCCGGCCGGAGCGATCCGGCCGGCCCCTTTTGTTGGCCCCGGGGGGCCGCCCCACCGTCCCGTGGGTTTTGACGTTACATCGTTGAGGGCAGCCACAGTGCCAGGGCCGGAAAGGCCACGAGCAGGATCACCTTGAGCAGGTCCACAAGGACGAAGGGGATCACCCCGCGCATCACGGTGCCCAGCCGGACATCGGGATCGATGCTTTTGAGGATGAACAGGTTCATCCCGAACGGCGGCGAGATCATCCCGATCTCGACCACCATCAGCATCAGGATGCCCCAGAACAGGATATCATAGCCCATACCCAGCACGATGGGCGTGATCACCGGCACGGTGATGATCATGACGGCGAAACTGTCCATCACCGATCCCAGCAGCAGATAGATGACGATCAGCACGATCAGCACGACAAGGGGCTCGGCATCGATCGAGGAGACCCAGGCGCTCATCATGTCAGGAATGCCGCCTAGGTTGACATAGAAGGCGAACATCAACCCGCCGAAGATCAGAGCATAGATCATTGCGGTCGTGGCCGTCGTCTCGGCGAAGACGGCCACGATCGTGTGGCGGGTCAGCTTGCCCCGCATCACGGCAAGAAGGAAGGCACTGACGGCCCCGACAGCGGCACTTTCGGTGGCCGTGAAGAAGCCAGCGTAAAGCCCGCCGATGACGATGCCGAACATGGCGATCACCGGGATCGATCCGCGCAGGGCGGCGGCGATGTCACCCGGGTCGCGCTCTCCGATTGGGGGCGCGGCGTCGGGGTTGAGCCGGATCGTTAAGTAGACGGCGCCGAAATACAGCACCACCGCAAGGATCGCAGGGATGATCGCCGCGACAAAGAGCGCGCCGATGGAGCTTTCGGTCAGCAGCGCGAACAGCACCAGCACCCCCGACGGCGGCACAAGGGCGCCCAGCGTGCCGCCCGCAGCGACGCTGCCCGTGGCCAGGCCCGGCGCATAGCCCGACTTGGCCATCGCCGGCAGCGCGATCCGCCCGAAGGTCGCCGAGGTGGCGACCGAATTGCCCGACACCGCCCCGAACCCCGCGCAGCCCAGGATCGTGGCATAGGCCAGCCCGCCCCGGTAGCGGCCAAGAAGCGCATTACCCAGCCGGAAGAGGTCGTCCGACACCCCCGCAGCGACGGCAAAGGCACCCATGATCAGGAACATCGGTAGCGTCGCCACCTGTTCGTTACGCAGGAAATCGCCTGTGTCCCCGGCGAAGGTGTTCAGCGCAGCATCCGCCCCGAGCATCCCGAAGGCGCCGACAAGGCCCACCAGCGCCGTCGCGGCGGCCAGCGGGACCTGAACCAGCACCGCGACCCACATTAGCGCCAGCGCGATCCCGGCCGCCATACCCGGATGCAGAAGCGAGAATTCCGTAAAGCCGTCGAAATCGAGGACGGCCCAGGACGCGATCCCAAGGGCCGATGCGCCAAGCACGGCCACGAGCGCCAGCACGACGGGATGCGACCGCCCGGGCCGCGTCTCACGGCGCAAGGCCACGACATCCTCGATGATCATGAAGACCTGGACAACGGCAGCGGCGGCCAGACCTGCGCTGATGGCAAAATAGGTGGGCGCCAGTGGCATCCGCAACAGCGCCGAGGCGCGACCCGTCTCGGCATAGCGGAACGACAGGCCAAACAGCCGCCAAGCCAGAATCGCGAAGAAAATCAGCAGCATCACCGATCCAACCAGCCGCAGCCAGGCGGTCAGCCGCGGACCGGTCAGATGGGCCAGCAGGTCGATCTTGAGGTTGACGCGCAGGGCGGCGCCCGCTGGTAGCGTGAAGGACACCGCGACGGCGAATACCATCGAGACGATCTCGTTCAAGGCAAAGACCGAGGTCCCGAAAAGGGCGCGCCCCACAACATCGGCCACGATGACCAGCGCGCCCAGCAGTGCTGCGGCGATGGCTGCCATGGCGATCAATCCGGTCACCTTGCGCACAAGGTTCGTTGTCGGCAAAGGCGCCGCCGCGTCGGACAGTTGCATTCCGTTTCTCCCTAGTCAGCCGGTTCGGCCGGCCGTTTCGACTATGTGTTGAGCAGTGCGACCGGCCGGCACCAACCCGCCGAGGCGCGGGCCACCTTGACCGGAAAGGCCATCACCTCGAACCCGGTGCCGGGCAAAAGTTCTAGGTTGGCCAGCTTTTCCATGTGGCAATAGATGCAATCTGCCCCGGCTTTGTGGCCTTCCCAGAACAGGCTGTCGTCACCAGTTTCGCGCAAGCGGGCCATCTGGCGCATCAGGGGCGCGTCCCAGCTCCAGGCGTCGGTGCCGCAGAGGCGCACGCCGCGCGCGGCCAGCCAGAGCGTCGCCTGCCGGCCTATGCCGCAGCCCGAGGCGACATAGTCGGGCTGGCCATAGCGCGCGCCCGCGCTGGTGTTGACCAGGACAATATCGCCCGGGCGCAGGTCATGGCCGATGCGGGCAAGTTCCGCCTCGATTTCCGCTGCAGTGACCACATGGCCGTCGGGCAGATGGCGGAAATCCAGCCGCACGCCCGGCCCCATGCACCAGTCCAGCGGCACCGCGTCGATGGTCAGCGCGGGTTCGCCGCCGTTCATCGTGGGGTGATAGTGCCAGGGCGCATCCATGTGGGTGCCATTGTGGGTGGTCATCTCGACCCGTTCCACCGCGGCGCCTTTGCCGCCCAGTTGACGGTCCACGGGCATTCCGAACATCCGTTCGAAGTCGCGCGCGCCCTCGTCATGGTCGCTGTAACGGATTGTCGGGCCAAGTCCGGGCGGGTCGGCCGGAATGCGGTCGTCCAAGGTCACCGACAAGTCGATCAGACGGAAGGGCTTGCGCAGGGGGGCCATGTCAGATCGGCCCCGCCATCATGCCGATCGTCTGGCCGGTCAGCGCACCGATGTCGAAGGGCGGGATCTTGCCCATCTGCATGTCCCCGATCCGCAGCGAATTCAGCACCACATGCCGCACGCGGTCGAAACGGCGGGCGCGGTAGGCTGCAAAGGCCGCCTCGGGCGCGGCATTGCGGGCCAGTTCCTCGGCCAGGACCAAGGCGTCCTCGATGGCCATCCCCGCCCCCTGCGCCAAGTGCGGCGACGAGGCATGGACCGCATCGCCCAGCAGCACCACGCGGCCGACGTGCCAGGGATCATGCTCGAGAAACACCGTCTCGATCGGACGGGCCACGACGCCGGCATCTTCGGTGATGGCGGCCAGATGTGGCTGCAACTGCGGTGCCGGCATCTGCGCGCGGGCGCGCATCGCCGCCGCTGCGCCTTCGACCGGAAGGAAGTCGTTGCCCGGCTCCTGACTGACGAGGAACAGATACATCAGGCTGTCCGAGATCGGCACCAGCCCGGCATTGCAGGGACCGGCGAAGATATGGATACCGTCAAGGCCCGGCATCAGCGGCAGGTTGTAGCGCCAGACCCATTGCCCGGTATAGCGCGGCTTCGGCGCGTCTGGCAGGATCGCGGCCCGGGTGCGCGAATAGATCCCGTCGGCCCCGACGACGCAGTCGAACCGCGCTTCGGTGCCGTCCGACAGCCTCACATCGACCCCGTCGCCGTCGTCGGTCATCGTGGCGACCGTCACGCCCAGACGGATCGTGGCCCCCGCCGCCCGCGCGGCATCGCCAAGGACCACCTGGAGGTCCGTGCGCCGGATGCCTGCGTTGGACGGATAGCCGGGCCCTGCAAGCCGCGGCGTTTCGAACGAGGTTTCCTTCGCCCCGGTCGGTCCGACAAAAATCGTGGTGCTGTCGAACCCGTGCGCCCGCGACAGATATGCATCAAGCACGCCGAGTTGCCGCATCGCGCGCACGACGTTCATCTGCTGGATGATGCCGACGCCATAGACCGACCACTGCGGGTCGCGTTCGATGATCTGAACCGCAAAGCCCTGCCGGCGCAAGGCGATGGCCGCCGTCAGCCCACCGATGCCCCCACCCACGATCAAGACATCACGTTGCATAGCAGCTCCCCCCGCTTTGCTCATTTCGGGAACGCTAAGCGAAGTTCAATCATCACGAAAATGGAAAGATCAGATTGGATGAATCAATTCCATCAATGCCGAGTGAGCGACTCTCCCGCCGCCACGAAGATATCGCGCAGCCACTGGATGCCCGGGTCTTGGTCGCGATAGCTGTGCCACTGCACCATCTGGCGGAACTTCGGCATGTCGAAGGGCATCGGAAAGGTGACGATCCCCGCACTGGCCGCGCTATGGGCGGCGAGCAGGCCGTGGACCGTGGCGATGCAGCCTGTCCCGGCCACAAGATAGGGCAGTGAGGCAAAGGAGAAGGTGGTCAGGTCCACTTCCCGCGTGATGCCCAGCGACTTCAGATAGCTTTCCTCGACCGGGATCGCCATGCCGCTGGTGTTGGGCGGCACCATCACCGCATGGCGGGCTGTGCTGTAGCGCTCGAGATCCATCGTGTGACCCGCATGGGGCCCCTGCGCGCAGGCGATGACGACATAGATATCCTCGAACAGCAGCAGAGAGGGATGTTCGGTCGAGATGAAGACATCGGGGCTGATGAGAAGGTCGGCATCGCCGCGTTCCAGCATCGTATGCGGCGTGCTGCTCTGTGTCAGCAGGTTCAGCCGGACCCGGGCGCCCTGACGCTCTATCTCGGCCAGAACGCGCGGGATCAGCACGCGCAGCGAATAGTCCGAAACGAGGACGTTGAAGACCCGCGACGTCTCGGCGGGGTCGAAATCGGGATGGGCGTCGATGGTGGCGTCGATGCGGACAAGGATTTCCTTGATCGCGGGATGCATCGCCTCGGCACGGGGCGTGACCTCCATCCGCTTGCCGACCTGCACCAGAAGCGGGTCGTCGAAATACTGCCGCAGCCGGTTCAGCGCGTTCGACATGGCCGATTGGCTCATGAACATCTTGTCCGCCGCGCGGCTGACCGATTTCAGCGTTACCAGATGGTCGAAGGCCACCAGAAGATTGAGGTCGAGCCGCTTGAAGCGCATTGCGTGGTATCCACGGGACGGATGCGTCCCATACATTTTTCCAATTTCATGAATGCTACGCCATCCGCTATCTCTGGGTCAACCAAACGGGAAGGGACCTGTGCGATGCGGATCATCGGGCCGGACGAGCTTGTATTCGGGGTCGACAACATTCTGGATTGTCAGGCTTTTCTGGCCGATTACGGGCTAACCGAGAATGGGCCGGGCTGCTTCGAGGCGCTGGACCGCACGGCCATCGTGCTGCGCGACAAGGACGATCCGTCACTGCCGCCGCCGCTGGCCACGGCGACACGGCTGCGCGAAACCGTATGGGGGGTCGAGGATCAGGCGACGCTGGACGCCATTGCCGCCGACCTGTCGCGCGACCGCGACGTGGTCGTCGAGCCCACGGGGCGCCTGCGCACCGTGGACGACGCCGGGTTCCGGATCGCCTTCCAGATCACGCGGCGCGTGAAGCTCGACCTGCCGCCGGAACGCATCAACTCGCCCGGGGCTGCGCCGGGCCGTGCCGCGAACGAAATCGGCGCGGACGAGGACGCCGCCGCCCGGCCCCGGACGCTCAGCCACATCGTCTACTTCGTGCCCGACATGGACCGGATGGCGAACTTCTACATCGACCGGCTGGGCTTTGTAATCACCGACAAGTTCACCAACACCGGCCCCTTCCTGCGCCCGCAGGCCAATGACGACCACCATGTGCTCTTCATGATCCAAACCCCGGACTACATGCAGGGGCTGGAACATCTGGCCTTTCACATGCAGGGTCCGACCGAGCTCATGCTCGCCGGCAGCCGGATGGTGAAGAAGGGCTATGAAAGCTTCTGGGGGCCGGGGCGGCACAAGTTCGGGTCGAACTGGTTCTGGTATTTCAACTCGCCCATGGGGGCCCATGTGGAATTCGACGCCGACATGGACAAGCATGACGGTGACTGGACGATGCGCGAAGTGCCGATGTCCAAGGAGGCCGCGCAGCTGTTCCTGTTCGAGAATGTGGCGAAATGGGCTCCCGGCGGGCCGCCCCCCGGCAAGGGATGACTCCGCTCTGCCGGCTGGACGATATACCGGACGGCAGCGCGGTCGGCGCGCTGCCTGATGCGCGCGGCCGCGACGCTGTGGTCCTGGTGCGGCGAGGGGACCGAGTCTTTGCCTGGGTCAACAACTGCCCGCATTACGACCGCGCGCCGCTGGGCTGGCGCAAGGACGCCTTCCTGAACGGTGACGGCACCCGCATCCTGTGCGCGGCGCATGGCGCCCTGTTCCGGATCGAGGATGGCATCTGCGAGATCGGTCCCTGTCTGGGCCAGGGACTGACCCCGGTGTCGGTGATCATCTCCGAGGGCACCGTCTGTCTTGCGGGCTGAGGGTCAGGCCCGGACGACCCGCTGGTCGATGGGCCCGAACAGCGGCGAGTCGTCGGCCGCCCGGCATTCCATCCGAACCCTGTCGCCGAAGGCCATGAAGGGGGTGCGCGCGGCGCCGTGGTCCAGCATCTCGATCGCGCGGCGTTCGGCGATGCAGGCCGACCCGACCTGCCGGTAGGACAGGTTCGACACCGTCCCCGACCCGATCACCGTCCCGGCGGGTAGGTCGCGCGAATAGGCTGCATGGGCGATCAGCCGGTCCAGACCGACCGACATCTCGCCCCCTTCGGGCGCGCCGAACCGAGTGCCGTTCCAGTCCACTCGCAGCGGCAGATGGATCCGCGCGTCCTGCCAGGCAGGGCCAAGCTCGTCCGGCGTCAGGGCCACGGGAGCCATGGCGCAGGCGGGTTTGGCCTGGATCCAGCCGAAGCGGGTCTTCATCTCGGCCGCGCCCAGCTTGCGAAGGGACCAGTCGTTGATCTGCACCAGAAGCGCAATATGGGCGCTGGTCTCGGTCGTGCCCATCGGGACGGCGGATGTCAGCAGGCCGAATTCGCCTTCGAAGTCGATTCCGTCCTCCTCGGACGGCAGCGGAACATCTGAGTAGGGCGGCAGGAACCGGTCGGACATTCCCTGATACATCAGGGGCTTTCCGGGGATGCGTTCGGCCTTGACGCCGAAGGCCTCGTCCATCAGGGCGCCGTGATTGTCAAAGGCCGACCCGTCCAGCCAGGCCCAGGCGCGCGGCAGCGGGGCCAGCGCGCGGGCCGCGTCGAAAGGCTGGCCACCGCCCGCATTCAGGCGGGTATACTCCGCATCAAGCGGCGCGCGCAGGCGGTCCCAGCCTTCCAGTGCCCGTTGCAGGGTCGGCGCGGCCACAGCCGGGATACAGCGGGTGTTGTCGCGGCTGACAACGTGCAAACGTCCATCAGGGGATCCATCGGGCAAGGTGGCAAGGCGCATCGGTCGGTCCTTCAGAAGGCCGCCTGCACCAGCGCCCGGGCATCGGCATCGCGCCGCAGGCCAAGCGCCTCGGCGGCGGGGGTGAGCAAGGGCGGATGGCGGCCGAAGGCGGCCATGATCGCAGGATCGGGGGCGTAGCTGACCTGCGCGGGGCTGTCCGGAAACATGTCCCGCAGCGCCGCGACAAGCGCGTCAAGGCGGACCCGC
>PNND01000472.1 GCA_013824045.1 Rhodobacter sp.
CTGGTTTCCTTGTATTTCTCATGCATGTCGCGCCCGGTCTGGCGCATCGTCTCGATGCAGACATCAAGGCTCACCAGATGGATACCGTCTCCGCGTAGCGCCAAGGATGCCGCCGACACCGCCTTGATCGCGCCCAGCCCGTTGCGCTCGATGCAGGGCACCTGCACCAGCCCCTTCACCGGGTCGCAGGTCATACCCAGATGATGCTCCAGCGCGATCTCTGCCGCGTTTTCCACCTGTTCGGGCGTCCCGCCCAGCACGGCGGCCAATCCCGCCGCCGCCATCGCCGCCGCTGATCCGACTTCCGCCTGACAGCCGCATTCTGCGCCGGAAATGCTGGCGTTGTGCTTCACCAACCCGCCAATCGCCGCCGCCGTCAGCATGAACTCCCCGACCCGCGACGCTGACGCCCCCGGCACATGGTCCAGCCAATAGCGGATCACCGCAGGCACCACGCCCGCCGCGCCATTCGTGGGCGCGGTCACCACCTGCCCCCCCGCTGCATTTTCCTCATTCACCGCCATCGCATAAAGCGACATCCAATCGTTGATCACATGCGGCGGCGTCATGTTCAGTCCGCGCTCGGCCATCAGCGCATCATGGATGCCCTTGGCCCTGCGCCGCACCTTCAGCCCGCCCGGCAGGATGCCCTCACCCGCCATCCCGCGCGTGATGCAATCGTTCATCACCTGCCAGATGCGCTCCATCCCGCGGTCCAGATCGGCGCTGGAACGGAACTTCACCTCATTCGCCCGCTTCATCTGCGCGATGCTCAGCCCCGACGCCTTCGCCATCGCCAGCATCTCGTCCGCGGTCTCGAACGGATAAGGCACATCCGCCCGCGCCCGCGCCTTGGCCCCCCCGGCATCCGCCAGCTCACCCGCCGTCAGCACGAAGCCGCCTCCGATGGAGTAATAGGTCTCTTCCATGATCACGTCGCCCTGCGCATCCGTGGCGCGCAGGATCATGCCGTTGGCATGGCCGGGCAGGGCAGGGCCATAGTCGAACACAAGGTCCTTGCCCGGATCAAAGGCCATCTCGCCCATCCCCGGCACATCGATCACCTTGCGCGCCTTGATATCCGCCAACGTCGCCTCTGCCTTCGCGGCGTCATAGGTGGCAGGCTCGAACCCCGCCAATCCCAAGATCGTCGCCCTGTCCGTCGCATGGCCCACCCCGGTAAAGGCCAACGATCCATGCAGCGAAGCCCTCAGCCCCCGGAAATGAAAGGGCGAGGCGCGCATCTTCTCAAGGAACCGCGCCCCGGCCACCATCGGCCCCATCGTGTGGCTGGAGGACGGGCCCACCCCCACCTTGAACATGTCAAAGACCGAAAGGAACATCGGATCACACCTCGGGATCGGTAAAGAAACGTCCGCTCAACCCATTCGCCTCAGCCGCGCGCAGCGTGGCGGGCCGCGCCTCGCAGGCGGCGGCAATGGCATGCAGCGCAGGATAGTCCTGTGCGGAAATAGCAAGATCAGGCGCCCATGCGAAGGCGCGCATCCAGCGCAAAAGCATGGAAATGTAAATCCCCAGAACCCCGGGCTGATCGGGCGACAGCCAGCTAGGCCGCGTCGCCGCCATCGCCTCCAGCGCTGCCATCCGCTCTACCAGCCGCGCCCGCGCCGCCTCGGCCACGATCCGCGCGTGATCCTCGCTCACCCGGTAGGGATGGATCAGGTCCATCACCGCCGTATGCAGCCCGTTATTGGCAAAGACGAACCATGACAGAAACGCCCCTCGCTCCGCCGCACCCGGCGCGGGCGCCAGCCCGTGCCGCTCGCCCAGAAAGAGCAGGATCGCCCCCGTCTCGAACATCATGCCATCCGGCGTCTGCATCGCAGGCACCAACCCCATCGGATGCCGCGCCAGATGCTCCGGCGATTGCAGCTCGCCCGCGTCGATATCCAGAAAGACCGCCTCATAAGGCACGCCCGCCTCTTCCAATGCGACATGCACCGCCAGATTCGCGAAATCCGGAACGCCGAAAAGCCTGTACATCTGTCCCCCCGCTGACTGCCGCGCCAGAATGCGCCGCACCACCATGCCACGTGCTGCGGAAAGCGACATCCGGAAAGCATAATCCGCACAACAGCCCGCAGATATTCACCGCCTGTTAATCCCACGCCCCCATCCTGCCATCCGTGAGCCTCTAGAACGGAGCAGTCATGCGCGCCCTTTTCCCCTTTCTTCTCCTCGCCACCCCGGTTGCCGCGCAAGAGGCGGCCCTCCTTCCCGCCTCCCTCCCGCCCGATGTGGCAGAGGCTATCCTCGCCCGCCCCGACAGGTTTGCCGACATGGCCGCCGACCTGATCCATGGCCATGGCACCGGCGGCACCATCACCCCCGCCGCCATTGAAACGGCCATTGCGCTCGACCATGCCTTCTACCGCACCCGCGCCCTGCGACCCTTCCACGAATCCGATCTCGATGCCGATGGCAGCCTTACCACGCCTGAAGTCGTGGCCCGCGCTGCCACCCTCTCTCCCCCCGCCCGCGCCCGGCTGATGCGTGACCACGCCGCCGCCGATGCGGATGCCGATGGCACCCTCTCGCCCCCCGAACTCCGCGCCTATGCCGAGGCAGCAGCTGCCCGCGCCTCCCGCCCCCTCGACGAGGGGCTCATGCGCGCGACCGCCGCCTTCGATGCGGATGCCGACGGGCAGACGGGCCTTGCCGAACTCACCCGCGCCTTGCAGCCGCTTTCTGCCACCAACTGACCGCCGGGCAGGGCAAAAGGTGGCATTTCGCCCTTACACGACCCGCCCGCATTGCCTATAAGCGGGGGCAAGCCGTGAAGGAGTTGCCCCATGCCCGCAGAGCTTTCCCCCATCGACAAGGCCAAGTTCGTTGCCGCCAAACGCGCCACCGAATTCGTCGAAGACGGGATGAAGCTTGGCCTCGGCACGGGCTCCACTGCCGCCTGGATGGTGCGCTGCCTTGCCGAACGCATCCGCGAAGACGGGCTGAAGGTCGTGGGTGTTCCCACGTCCTCACGCACGGCGGAACTGGCCGCCTCGCTCGGTGTGCCCATCGCCACGCTGGATGAGGTGAAATGGCTCGACCTCACCATCGACGGCGCCGATGAATTCGACCCCAACCTCGCGCTCATCAAAGGCGGCGGGGCGGCGCTTTTGCAGGAAAAGATCGTCGCCACCGCCTCGGATCAGATGATCGTCATCGCCGATGCCGCGAAAGAGGTGACGCAACTTGGCGCCTTCCCCCTCCCGGTTGAGGTGATCCCCTTCGGCTGGCAAACCACCAAGGCGCTGATCGAAGAAACGCTGGTCTCGCTTGACGTGCTCAACCGCGATTGCACCCTGCGCATGAACGGCGACCGCCCGCTGGTCACGGATGAGGCGAACTTCATCATCGACCTGCATCTCAAACGCATCGGCAACCCGCGCCAACTGGCGCTGGTGCTTAACCAGATCCCCGGCGTCGTGGAAAACGGCCTCTTCATCGACATCTGCGATATCGTGGTCATCGGCCATGGCGATGGCCGCGTCACCGTGCGCGACATCAATCAGGGCACGGAAGGCGAGGACTTCGTCGAATTCGCCCCCACCGACAACATCTTCGCGGATATCGAATGACCTTCGACTACGATCTTTTCGTCATCGGCGGCGGCTCCGGCGGCGTCCGTGCCGCACGCATCGCCGCGGGCGAAGGCGGGGCAAAGGTCGGCCTCGCCGAGGAAAGCCGATGGGCGGCACCTGCGTCATCCGGGGCTGCGTGCCGAAAAAGCTGATGGTCTTTGCATCAAGCTTCCCCGACATGTTCGAAGATGCCGCCGCCTATGGCTGGCAGGTCAAGGCCGGGGCCTTCGACTGGCCCCGTTTCCGCACCGCGCTGGAAGCCGAACTTGACCGTCTCGAAGGGGCCTATCGCAACACGCTGCAAAACGCGGGCGTCACCATCCATGATGCCCGCGCCACCGTGGTCGATCCCCACACCGTGCGCCTATCCACGGGCGAGACCTTCACCACCAAGCACATCCTGATCGCCACGGGCGGCTGGCCTTTCATTCCCGAAATCCCGGGCCGCGAACTCGCCATCACATCGAATGAGATCTTCCATCTCGACGCGCTGCCCAAACGCGCGCTGGTCGTCGGCGGCGGCTACATCGCGTCGGAATTCGCCTGCATCCTGCACGGCCTCGGGGTGGCGGTCACCCAATACTACCGCGGCGCGCAGATCCTGCGCGGCTTCGATGATGAGGCGCGGGGCCACGTCGCCAACGCCATGCAGATGCGCGGCATCGCCATCCACTGCGGCACCGATGTGATCCGGCTGGAGAAAACCGCCACTGGCATCCGCGCTGTCGCCACCGATGGCACGGAACGCGAGTTTGACCTCGTCCTTTACGCCACGGGCCGCAAACCCAATGCGCAGGGCCTCGGCCTCGAAGACCTCGGCGTGAAGTTCGGCCGCCATGGCCAGATCATGGTCGACGACTATTCGCAGACCGCTGTCCCCTCCATCTTCGCCGTGGGTGATGTCACGGCCCGCGTGAACCTTACCCCCGTCGCCATCCGCGAAGGCCACGCCTTCGCCGATACCGTCTTTCGCGGCATCCCCACGCGCTTTGACCACAGCCTGATCGCCTCGGCCGTTTTCACCCAGCCCGAACTGGGCAGCGTCGGCCTGTCGGAAGAGGCTGCCCGGGCGCAGGAAGAGATCGAGGTCTACGCCGCCACCTTCCGCCCGATGAAGACGCTTTTCGCCGGGCGGCAGGACCGCGTTCTGATGAAACTCATCGTCAGCGCCGCCACGCGCAAGGTTCTGGGTTGCCATATCGTCGCACCGGATGCGGGCGAGTTGATCCAGCTTGCCGCCATTGCCATCGGCATGGGGGCCACGAAAGAGGACTTTGACCGCACCGTTGCGGTTCATCCGACCATTTCGGAAGAGTTGGTCACGATGCGCAAACCAACCCGAAAAGGCTAGACGCGGGCATTCAACTGCTTGAATTTGGCGCAGACATACACAGTTAAAGCCGGACGGCAAAAAAAGGGTACGATCAATGGCAGGAAGCGGTGGTCCTTGGGGCGGCGGCGGCGGCCCGGGCGATGATGACCGGAACGGTGGACGCGATAATGGCGGACGCGAAAATGGCGGACGCGATCCCGGGCGCGGCCCACGCCGTCCGGGCGAGGGCGGCCCCCAGATTCCCGAAATCGACGAGATCATGAAAAAGGGTCAGGAACAGCTGCGCGTCCTCATGGGCGGTCGCGGTAGCCGTGGCCCCACGGGCGGCGGCGGTGGCCGCGATCCGAACAGCCCGCTTGTCACCAAGCAGGGCCTCCTCCTCGGCGCTCTCGCCGCTGCAGGCCTCTGGGCCTTCATGTCCTTTTACACGGTCCGTCCCGAAGAACGCTCGGTCGAGCTGTTCCTTGGCGAATTCTCCGCCGTCGGAAATCCCGGTCTGAACTTCGCGCCGTGGCCCGTGATCACGGCAGAAATCGTGCCGGTCACCGGCGAACGTACTACCGATATCGGTGCCGTGGGCGATGGGGCCATCGGCGATGGCCTGATGCTGACGCGCGACCAGAACATCGTCGACATCGGTTTTCAGGTGGTCTGGAACGTCGCCGATCCTGCGGCCTTCCTGTTCAACCTCGCCGACCCGGATGACACGATCCGTGCGGTGTCCGAATCCGCGATGCGCGACATCATCGCCCGTTCGGAACTGTCGCCCATTCTTAACCGCGACCGGGGCGTGATCGCTGCGGATCTGCAGACCAACGTGCAAACCACGCTCGACAGCTATCAGGCCGGCATCAACGTCATCCGCGTCAACCTGCAACGCGCCTCCCCTCCCGGTGAGGTGATCGATGCCTTCCGCGAAGTGCAGGCTGCGCAGCAGGAACGCGAACGCCTCCAGAACGAGGCTGACGCCTACGCCAACCGCGTCACCGCCGGTGCGCGCGGTGAAGCCGCCCGGCTCCTTGAAGAGGCCGAAGCCTATCGCGCCCAGGTCGTCAACGTGGCACAGGGTGAAGCCAGCCGCTTCCTGTCGGTCTACGAGGAATACATCAAGGCGCCGGAAGTGACCCGCCGCCGCATGTATCTGGAAACGATGGAAAAAGTGCTGGGTGGCATGAACAAGGTCATCCTTGACGGCGTCGCCAGCGGGGAAGGTGGCGGTCAGGGTGTCGTGCCCTTCCTGCCGCTGAACGAACTCAACCGCCCGGCCCCTGCTCAGGGCGCGGCCGCCGCGACCGGGGGAACCAACTGATGAAAAGCGCAATCCTTCTGCCCATCGCCGCCATCATCGGCGCAACTGCGCTCTCGTCGATCTTCATCGTCGACGAACGCGAAAAGGCGCTGGTCCTGCAATTCGGTCAGGTCAAGCAGGTCAAGGAAGATCCGGGTCTCGGCTTCAAGATCCCGCTGATTCAGGAGGTGGTCCGTTACGATGGCCGCATCCTCGGCCTGCCCACCACCCCGGTCGAAGTCACCATGCTCGATGACCGCCGTCTTGTCGTCGACGCCTTCGCCCGCTGGCGGATCGCCAACCTTGTGCAGTTCCGCGAAGCGGTCGGCGCCGGGGGCGAGGCGCAGGCGCTGCGCCGTCTCGAAGGCATCATCAACCCGGCCATCCAGCAGGTGCTCGGCTCGGTCGATTCCAGCCGCGTCCTGTCCGAGGATCGCACGGCCCTGATGAATCAGATCCGCGACATCGCCCGCCGTCAGGCGGCGAATCTGGGGATCGAGGTCATCGATGTTCGCCTCACCCGCACCGACCTGCCCGATCAGAACCTCTCGGCGACCTTCGCCCGGATGCGGGCCGAACGGGAACGCGAGGCGGCTGATGAAATCGCCCGTGGTAACGAAGCTGCGCAGCGCGTCCGCGCCTCTGCCGACCGGACGGTCGTCGAACTCACCTCCGACGCGCGCCGCGAGGCCGACGTCATCCGCGGTGAGGCCGACGCCGAAAGGAACGGGATCTATGCCGAAGCGTTCGGTCGCGATCCGGAGTTCTTCGCCTTCACCCGCTCGCTCACCTCCTATGAGCGCGCTCTGCAGCCGGGCAACTCCTCCATCGTGATGCAGCCCAATAGCGAATTCTTCGATTATCTGGGCTCTGACGCCGGTCGCGGCAATGCAACGGGCCCCGAAGTTCCCGTTACGGAATGACCTGGCTTCTGCTGGGCCTCGGCCTGGTTCTGGTGATCGAGGGGCTGGCGCTCGCGCTGGCCCCTTCACGTATCGAACAACTGTTGGCGTTCTTTGCCGCCCTCTCCCCCGAACGCCGCCGCAGCCTTGGCCTTGCCGCCATTGCCACGGGCGTGCTGCTGGTCTGGACGGCGCGGCAAATCTCCGGAAGCCCGTAACAACCCGCCAACCGCTCTTGAAACAAATCGCCCAAAGGGTTCACATGCTGTTGAGACAGCGCGACCCGGTTTGCATTGCATCGCGCGCTACCTACGTGATGATCACAAGCGTGCTCCGCCGTGCCGGCCTATGGCAGCGCGGCACCGCCAAACGAAAGGAGTTCGGAGTGCATCCCACAGTTCTGTCCCCACAGGCTCGCGCCCAAACCGCGCGGCGCCCTACCCCTCGCGTGTTTCTGGCCCTTGCGCTCGGCCTGTCGCTGGCGCTTGGGTCGGCGCTTGACGTGCGCGCCCAATCGGCGCCTGACAGCTTTGCCGATCTGGCCCAGCAGATCAGCCCCTCTGTGGTGAACATCACCACCTCTGCCGTCGTCGCCGCCCCCGCCGGCAACGGCCCGATGGTCCCCGAAGGATCACCCTTCGAGGATTTCTTCCGCGATTTCATGCCCCCCAATGGTGAGGGCGGCCCGCAGGAACCCCGCCGGTCCGAGGCGCTGGGCTCCGGCTTCGTGATCTCCGAGGACGGCTTCATCGTCACCAACAACCATGTCATCGAAGGCGCGGATGAGATCGAGATCGAATTCTTCTCCGGCGACCGGCTCAAGGCCGAACTCGTCGGCACCGATCCCAAGACCGACATCGCGCTGCTGAAGGTTACCTCCGACGAACCGCTTCCCTTCGTTCAGTTCGGCAATTCCGATCTGATGCGCGTGGGCGACTGGGTCATGGCCATGGGCAACCCGCTGGGCCAGGGCTTTTCGGTCAGCGCGGGCATCGTCTCGGCCCGTGGCCGCGAACTTTCCGGCACCTATGACGACTACATCCAGACCGACGCCGCCATCAACCGCGGCAACTCGGGCGGCCCGCTGTTCAACATGGACGGTCAGGTCATCGGCGTGAACACCGCCATCCTGTCGCCCAATGGCGGCTCCATCGGCATCGGCTTCTCCATGGCCTCCAATGTGGTGACCAAGGTCGTCGATCAGCTGCGCGAATTCGGCGAAACCCGCCGTGGCTGGCTGGGCGTCCGCATTCAGGACGTGACGCCCGATGTGGCCGAGGCGATGGGTCTTGAGGCCGCCGCCGGCGCGCTCATCACCGATGTGCCCGACGGTCCGGCCAAGGATGCCGGGATGCAGGCCGGTGACGTGATCACCACCTTCGATGGCAAGGAAATCGGCTCCGTCCGGGATCTGACCCGTCAGGTCGCCGACAGCCCGGTCGGATCGGCCGTGCCCGTCATCGTCCTGCGCGAAGGCGAAACGACGACCCTCTCCGTCACCCTTGGCCGCCGCGAAGAGGCCGAGGCCGCCGAAGTCGTCCCCGCTGCCGCCGATCCGCAGCAAGACCCGGCCGAGTTGAACCTCCTGGGCCTCACCCTCGCGCCACTTACGGCGGAAACCGCCGCCGAACTGGGCCTGCCGGATGATGCCAAGGGTCTGGCCGTGACCGCCGTCGACACCCTGTCCGAGGCTTACAGCAAAGGCCTGCGCGAAGGCGACGTGATCACCGAGGCCGGGCAACAGCCCGTCGAACGCCTCGCCGATCTCGAAGACCGGGTGACCGAGGCACGCGATGCGGGCCGCAAGTCCCTGCTTCTGCTGGTGCGCCGGGCGGGCGATCCGCGCTTCGTGGCGCTTTCTGTCGAGGAACCCCCCGCAGGGGAGGATGCGCCCGCCGAACAATAATCGGCGCAGGCACAGAACATGGGGGCGGCAGGGCAACCTGCCGCCCTTTTGCTATCCGATCTCATGCAGCAGCCGGGTGCGAAAGCTTTCCATCCACTCCGCCCGCTCTGCCGCCATCCGCCGCCCTGTTTCCGTCTGCATCGCAGCGGCCACCGGAAACAGCTTTACCTCCAGATGGTCCAGTGCATAGCGCCTGTCATCCAGCGCCCGCTCCATGGCCAACGGATCGGCGGCGTGAAACAGCCCGCCTCCCATCTGCCCTGCAATCAGGAACATCCGCGCCAGCCCAATCGCCCCCAGCGCCTCCAGCCGGTCCGCATCCTGCAGGATGCGCGCCTCTACCGTTTCCGGCGTGATCCCGGCGGAAAAGCTGTGCGCCGCGATGGCATGATGCACCGCCGCCAGCCGCCCTTCGTCAAACCCCATCGCCGTCAGTTCCCGCACTGCCAGATCGGCAGACTTGCGCGAAGCCTGTGCCCGATCCGGGCTGTCCTTGGGCAGGTTCACCGCATCGTGGAAATAGGCCGCCACCGCCAGCACATCCGCATCCGCCCCCGGCTCATCCAGCGCAATCAGGCGGCAGCTCTTCCAGACCCGGTCCAGATGGCCCAGATCATGCGCCCCATCCGTGGCACCGTCCCACAGCGCGGCCATCCGCGCGCGGGCGCGGCCTGCCCAGAGGCTCACAATTCCTCCAGCGCGGTGGGCAGCAGCCCCAACTCCCGCGCCGCCGCCAGCGACAGGCGCGCGCTGTCCAGTCCCCGCTCCGTCTGATAGCGGCGCACCGCATCGCGCGTGCCTGCATCCAGTTGCCCGGTCAATTCCAGCGTGTAATACCCGCGCGCCTTCAGCGCCCGCTGCAGCGATGCCACGAACCCCACCGTGTAATCCGCAGGGCAGGGGGCGCGGAACCACACCTCCTCGCGGTCCTGCAGGATGCGCGTGCGCGTATCGGTGCGATAGCTGGCCTGTGTGAGCACGGTGCCATCCTCGGCCCGCGTTTCAGGTGTCACCACCACCTGCTCGGTCACCGTCTCGATCACGGCGGGAGTCACGTCGCTTTCCCAGCACGCGCCTTCGGGCTTCTCCGGCGGTCCGGGGCGGTCCAGCCGCACGATCTCGCGCGCAAGGTCGCTGCTGCGGGGGGCCTGTGGCACTCCCGCCGTCTGGCAGGCGCAAAGCACCACCAGCATCAGACCCGTCGCAATGGCTGTTCTCTGCATCTGCCTCATGTCCTGCCCGCCCGGTTTGCCCGGATCACAGTGCAGCATAGCGGCAATCGCGCCGTCCCGAAACCCCGCCGCTAAACCCTAGCGCGCAAACCCGCCCCTCAGGGCTGATCGCCCGCCCGCACCCCATCATGGCGGAAATCGGGGCGCAGCAGCTGATCCAGCATCGGCGACAGATCCTCGATCACCTCGGCCACCACATGCACCACCCCTGCGTCGCGCTGCAACTTGCCCGTCACTCGCAGCATCCGCCCCGCAATCACCGCGCGGCGGAACCGTTCATAGACATTGGCCCAGACCACCACATTGCAGGTGCCCGTCTCATCCTCCAGCGTGACAAAGATCACCCCCTTCGCCGTGCCGGGCCGCTGCCGCAGCAGCACCAGCCCCGCCACGCAGACCCGCGCCCCGGCAGGCGGCTCATCCAGCCGCGCCGCCACCAGCGCCGCAGGCGGGCGCGGCCATGTGCCGGGCCGCGTCGTGGGCACCAGCCAATCCGACAGCGGGCGCAGGGCAGGATCAGGGGATCGCGGGGCAGTGTGGGGCATAAGAACAAAAATAGAACATTTGCCGCATTTGGCAAGCCATCCGATCCCGGTCCCTGCAACATCCGCCCCACTGGCAAAGCCCCCCGAAATCGCCTATGTCAGCGGTCAGCAACGCACATCTGGCGCAACGGGCAGGGTAGAATGGCGAAGATCACCTATGTGGAACATGGCGGCAAGGAACACGTGGTCGAGGTCGCAAATGGCCTGACAGTGATGGAAGGCGCCCGCGACAACGGCATCCCGGGCATCGAGGCCGATTGCGGCGGCGCCTGCGCCTGTTCCACCTGCCATGTCTATGTCGATCCGGCTTGGGTGGAAAAGCTGCCCAAGAAGGACAGCATGGAAGAAGACATGCTCGATTTCGCCTGGAACCCCGATCCGGTCCGCTCGCGCCTGACCTGCCAGCTGAAAGTGTCCGACGCGATCGATGGCCTGCGCGTGCAGATGCCCGAAAAGCAGATCTGACCCGTCAGATCTGACCCGGCCCCCCGGGTCGCTCAGCCCAGCAGCAGCGCCGCCTCGTCCCGGCTCGCGCAGGGGCGGGCGGTTCCGCCCAGCAGCGTGCCTTCCCAGAAGGCACGGCCCAGATCAGGAAACACGGCCCGCAACTCGGCCAGCGTATCGGGCGCCAATTCTGCCGCATCCTGCGCAAAGGGGTGATAGCTTTCCGTGGCCGCCCCTTCGGCAAAGATGATCTCATGGCGGTCAAACAGCAGGTGGAAATAGTCCACCTCTTCCACCGGCACCACTTGCACCCGGTCGCCATCCACCAGATCGGCCGCCGCCGCCAGAACCTCTGGCTCGCCGGTCATCAGTTCCGCCCGCCAGCCTGTCACCACCATCCGGTGATGCGGCGAAACACGCACCGGCCGCACATTGCCCAGAACCCCGGCTGCTATCTCCACCGGGGCCAGCGCACCGCGCCCGTCCACCCGCTTTGACAGCACCCGCCGCACCGGTTGCAGCCCATGGTCCATGGTTTCGATCATCATGCCGTCGCGCAGATCCTCCACCGCGACAAACCCCGTCGCCGTTTCGATCCGCGTGCCACGGGCAAAGCAGGCCAGTTCCGTGGTCTGGAACACCTGCACGGCCAAGGCCAGCGCCGCATCCACCCGTTCATCCTGCATCTGGTCCAGCATCACCATCACCCGTTCACTTGGCACTCACTTGGCACAGGGGGAAGACTCGCCCCGCACTGTGTCGAGATTACGGCAACGGCTGATCCGTTCTGGGGAAAAGAGTTAACAATTCAAGGCAATTTCGCCGCAATCCGGCAGCCTCAATTGGCCTTGCGCGCAGGCAGAAAGGGCAGGGGGGCAACGGGAACCCCATCCTCCAGCAGTTTCTTCGCCTCATCCACCCGCGCTTCGCCATAGATCGCGCGTTCGGGTGCCTCGCCGGCATGGATGCGCCGCGCCTCGGTCACGAAATCCATCCCGACATAATCGGAATTCTCCTCGACCTGCCGCCGCAACGCGGCCAGCGCCGTCTCCAACTCCGTGGCCGGAGCCCCCAGCGAAGGCCGCGCGGGAACGCCTGGCTCGCCCCGCGCCACGGCCACGCTCGGGGCCATCAGCGCCTTCTCCACCTCGCCCGATCCGCAGACCGGGCAGGACACATGCCCCGCCTCCTTCAGCGCCTCGAACGCGCTGCCCGACGGGAACCAGCTTTCAAAGCTGTGGTCCTTGGCGCATTTCAGGCTGAAGCGGATCATCGCGGATCACCGGGTTGCAAGGGGCCGTCTCGTCTCATCCATCCGACCTATGCAGATTGGTTCGGAATTCAAGCCGCGCGTCGCGGATCGTGCTCAGCTTGCCGTCCCGAAGGCGGCCTTGCTCAGCACCGCAGGATCACCGGCCAGTTGCTGAAACAGCGCCCGCAATTCCGGCTCGGCCACCAGCTTGGCGGCCTTGTCAGCGCCGAACCACCGACGGCGGCGTTCCTTGCGCTCCGGAAAACGGGCCGCCAGTTCCTCGACGCGCAGCGGATAGACCGATACCGCACAGGGCAGCGCCTCTTTGGCACCGCGCTGCTTGTCATAGGTATAAAGCCCCAGCGCCTCCTGCCCTTCCTGTCCGCGCACCCCGGCCTCTTCCCAGGCCTCCTGCGCGGCGGATTCCGCCGGGCTCTTTCCCGCCACCGGCCAGCCCTTGGGAATGACCCAGCGCCCGGTATCGCGGCTGGTGATCAACAGCACCTCGACACGCCCGCGATGCATGCGCCAGCACAGGGCCGCAAACTGGTTGCGGGGTCCGTCCTCCCCATTGGAGAGGAATTGGCTTGTCTGGCTCCGTTTCATCTGCTCGCCCGATCTTCCGACCCGGTTTGTCATCCGGATCACTGCTTTGTTCCCGTATATGATACCCCGCCCCCGGAAATTCTACCCGGACAGTGGTTTTCCTGCGGATTTTACGTGGTTTTCTTTGGATTTTGTCGGCAACATGCCTCTTGCGACAGCATTTTCCTGCGCAGGCCACCTCGCGCTGGCGGCATTGGCCGCGTTGACCTCGGCCCGCCCCGGCTTATCTTCCCCGTCACACCTTGCCGCCAAGCCATTTCAGGAAGCCGCGATGCGCCTTTTCCCTCGTGCCAAGTCCGCCGCCCTCACCTCGCTGTCGCTGGTCCTACTGCCTGTGGCCGCTCTGGCAGGGTTCAGCTTTCCCTCGATCGATGGCGGCACGATCGACCTTGACGCCTTCAAGGGGCAACCGGTTCTGGTGGTCAACACCGCCTCGCTCTGCGGCTTTGCAGCACAATTCGATGATCTGCAGGCCCTGCATGATGAATATGCCAGCCGTGGCCTTGTCGTCCTCGCCGTGCCTTCGAATGATTTCCGTCAGGAACTCGCTTCCGCGGATGAGGTCAAGGAATTCTGCGCCATCAACTTCGACCTTACCATCCCGATGACCGATATCACCCCCGTCCGCGGTCCTGCGGCGCATCCCTTCTACCAATGGCTTGTCGAAACCGAAGGGTTTGAGCCCAACTGGAACTTCAACAAGGTTCTGCTGGATGGCGATGGCGCGGTCGTCGCCACATGGGGCAGCGTGATGCGCCCCACCGCCGCCCCCGTCGTGCAAAAGATCGAAGCCCTGCTGCCGTGACACCACCCCCTTCGGCGGCCCTGCCGGGGCCGCTCTTCTTTGGCTCGGGCATCTATCGCGGCTCCTCCTATGGCCAGACCCACCCCCTGCGTGTACCCCGCGTCTCCACCGTCATGGATCTCGCCCGCGCCTTGAATTGGCTGCCCGCCCAGAGCTATCGCCAAAGCCCGCGCGCCAAGCCTGCCGCGCTCACTGCCTACCACACCCCCGCCTATATCGCCGCCCTCCAACAGGCCGAGGCGACTGGACAAGTCGATACCGTCACCCGCGCCCGCCACCACCTCGGCACCACCTCCAACCCCATCTTCCCCGAAATGTTCCGCCGCCCAGCCACCGGCGCAGGCGGCGTCATCCTCGCCGCCGAACTGCTCGCCACCCATGTCGCAGGTGCGATCCACGTCCCCGGCGGCGGCACCCATCACGGCCTGCCCGACCGCGCCAACGGCTTCTGCTACCTCAACGATCCCGTCCTCGCCCTCATGGCGCTCCGCCATGCCGGGCTCACGCGCCTTGCCTATGTGGATATCGACGCCCACCACCCCGATGGCGTGGAACCCGCCTTCATGGGCGATCCCGACATGCTGATGATCTCGGTACATGAGGAAAACCGCTGGCCCTTCACCGGCGCGCTCACCGACGATGCGGGGGGCGCCGCCTTCAACCTGCCCGTCCCAAAGGGCTTCAACGACAGCGAGTTTCGCGCCGCCCTGCACGGCCTGATCCTGCCCCGGCTTGCCGCCCACCGCCCGCAGGCCATCGTCCTGCAGGCCGGGGCTGACTCGCTTCTCGAAGACCCGCTTTCCCGCCTCGCCCTCTCCAACCGCGCCTATATCGAGGCGCTCACCGAAATCCGCCCGCTGGCGCCCCGCCTCCTCCTGCTGGGGGGCGGCGGCTACAACCCGTGGTCCGTCGGCCGCTGCTGGGCGGCGCTCTGGGCCACGCTCGCGGGCCTTGAAATCCCCGATCACCTGCCCGACGATGCGGCCTCTGTCCTCCGCGCGCTCTCATGGGGCGGCGGCACCCGCCCGGCCCCGGAACCGCATATGCTCACCACGCTCCTCGACCCCCCGCGCGAAGGCCCTGTCCGCCCCGAAATCCGCGACCGCCTCGCTTGGCTGGCAAGGCGATGATGCACCCATGATCCGGGCCTTCCTCGCCCTTCCCCTGCCGGATACGGTCCTTTCAGCCCTGCGCGTGCAGCAATTCCTGCTACCGCTGCCAAAAAAAACCGATCCCGACAGCTTCCACCTCACCCTCGTTTTCTTGGGCGAACAGCCCGAACCCGTGCTAGAGGCCGCGCATGAACGCTTCAGCGAAACCCGCGTCCCGCCTTTCCCGCTTTCGTTGAATTCCCTCGGTCTCTTCGGCGGCCCCAAACCCCGCGCCGCATGGGCAGGCGTCGCCCCGTCCGAACCGCTCACCCGCCTTCAGGCCAAGCTGGATCACGCCGCCCGCAGTGCCGGGATCGTCACGGAAAGCCGCCGCTTTCACCCCCATGTCACCCTTGGCCGCTTCCAACCTCCGGGCCTAGAGGACATCTTCCGCCTCGAACGCGCCATCGCGGCAGGCAGCACCTTCACCACCCCCGCATGGCAGGTCGATCACTACGTCCTCTACGAAAGCCGCCAGACGAAACAGGGCAGCGTCTACAGCGAACTCGCCCGCTACGATCTATAGCGCGGGCGGGCGCTGCCCCGGCCAGTCCGTCGCCAGATGATACTGCTGCCCCATGGCCAGCACCCGCGCATCCGCGCCAAAGGCCCCGAAGATCTGCATACCCATGGGCAAGCCCTGCGTGCCGAACCCCAGCGGCAGGTTCAGCGCAGGCAAGCCCGCCAGCCCAACCGGAATCATCACCTCCATCCAGCGGTGATAGGTGTCCATCGCCACCCCGTTGATCGCCTGCGGCCAGCGCCACTCCACTGAAAACGGCCAGACCTGCGCCGTAGGCAGGACCAGCGCGTCATAGTCGGCAAACAGCTTCGCCGCCCGCGCATACCACCGCGACCGGATCACATTCGCCGCATGGAAATCGGCCGCTGTCACCTTCGTGCCCTGTTCGATCTCCCACAGGCTTTCCGGCTTGATCAGCGCCCGCTTCGCCGGGTCGGCATACATCGCCTGCTTATCGCCAGCATTCAGCATCGCCCGGATCGTCATCCATGCGAACCACAGCTTCTCTGCCGGGAAGGGGGGCGCCACCGGCTCCACCACCGCACCCATCCCTTCAAACACCCGCAACCCGCTTTCACACAACTCCAATATCCCCGGCTCCACCTGCCACGCGCCGCCCCAATCGCCCAGCCAGCCGATGCGCTTGCCCCGCATGTCGATGTCCAGCATGTCCCCGAAGGGCTCGCCCGCGCGCCCAAAGGGCACCTCCGGGTTCACCCCCGCTTGCACCTCCAAAAGCCGCGCTACATCCTCCACCGTCCGCGCCATCGGCCCTTCGGTCGCCATGGTGGCCAGAAAGGTCGCCCCCACCGCATCGGCAGGCACCAAACCGTAAGATGGGCGGAACCCATAGACGTTGTTCCACCCCGCTGGATTGCGCAGCGACCCCATCATGTCCGACCCGTCGGCCACCGCCACCATCCGCGTGGCCAGTGCCACCGCCGCTCCCCCCGAAGACCCGCCCGCCGTGCGCGACAGGTCATAGGGATTGCGCGTCACCCCATGCACCGGGTTGAAGCTGTGGCTGCCATGCCCCCATTCCGGCGTATTGCTCTTGCCGATAAAGATCGCCCCCGCCGCCCGCATCCGCGCCGCCAGCAGGTCATCGGCCACCGGCACGTGACCCGCAAAGATCGGCGATCCCCAAGTCGTACGTATCCCCTTGACCGCGACCAGATCCTTCACCGCCATCGGAATGCCATGCAGCCAGCCCCGGCGCGGCGCCGCATCCGCCGCCCGCGCCTGCTCCATCAGCACATCCGCATCCGGCATCGACACGATGGCATTCACCGTCCCGTTCACCGCCGCCACACGCGACAGCGTCGCCTCCATCACCTCCGAAGGCCGCACCTCCCCCGCCGCAATCAATCGCGACAGGTCGGATGCCGTCATCTCACAAATCCCTGTGCTCTTCATCTTGGCCTAAATACTCCCGGGGTTTGGGGTGGAACCCCAACTGGAACGGGCGCGGGCGAAGGCCCGCGCCCGTGACCTAAAAGGCTTGTGCCGTCCCCTCGGGGACGGCACGCCGCAGGATCACTTCTGCAATTCGGTCCAGATCGCGGTCATGTATTCCCGCGCCTTCTCGCTGCAGACCGGCATGAACACGCCAGCGGCCTTGTGCTCCTCGGGGATCACCACTTCCGGCGCGGTGGCCATCTCGGCATCCATGAAGGCCTCCGATCCGGTCACCCCGTTGGCATAGCGGGCGAAGTTGGAAATCATCGCCGCATTCTCCGGCTTCAGGATGAAGTCCATGAAGGCATAGGCCTGATCCACATTCTGCGCATCCTTCAGGAGCATCACGCTGTCCATCCATAGGGTGTAGCCCTCTTTCGGATAGCCATAGGCCACGGTCGGCACATTGGCGCGGACGCGCATGGTCGACCCGTTCCAGTTCACCGATGCCGCCCAATCCTTGTTCGACATCTTCTCGGTCGCGCCGTAATCCATCGCGATCCAGTGCGGCTTGGCCGCCAGCAGGCCGTCACGCACTTTCTTGAGAACCTCAAGGTCCTCGCTGCAGGGCTCGCCGCCATAATACATCGTGGCCAGCGTGACGATGTCGGTCATCTCCGGCACAACGTTGATCTTGCCCTTCAACTCGTCCGGCACTTCCAGCCAGACGGCGCTGGTGTTGATGTCGCCGCCATAGATGGCGGTATCGACGGCCACCCCCACGGTGCCCCACTGCCACGGGATCGAATTCAAGCGACCCGGATCCCAGACCACATCGCGCCATTCAGGGGCGATATTGGCATGGTTGGGCAGGCGCGCCAGATCCAGCGGTTGGGTCAGGCCCTTGTCGGTGAAGATCTGCACATAGTTGGCCGAAGGCACCACAAGGTCAAAGCCATGCCCGCCCGCCTCGATCTTGGCCAGCGCCACGTCGTTGCTGTCATAGTCGGTCACCGTGACGGTGATCCCCGTCTCGGCCTTGAACTTCTCCAGCAGCTCGGGGCTGGTATAGTTGCCCCAGTTGTACAGTTGCAGCACGCCCTCGGCAGATGCGAGGCCGGTTGTCGCCATCAGCAAGGCGGTCGCGGTCATCAATCTCTTCATCTTTGGTCTCCCGGTTGGTTTTTCAGGTTTTCTTGCGCGTCAAAAGGAAGAACGCGGTCAACAGCACCACCGTCAGACCCAGAAGCATGGTCGAAACGGCGTTGATTTCCGGGGTCAGTTGCCGCCGCATCTGCCCCAGCATGTAGGTGGGCAGCGTATCCTGCCCGCCCGACTTCACGAACTCTGTAATCACCACGTCATCAAGGCTGATGACGAAGGCCAGCATCGCACCTGCGATCATGCCCGGCGCCAGCAGGGGCAGCGTGACACGGCGGAATGTCTGCCAAGGGCTCGCATAAAGGTCCGCCGCCGCCGTCTCCAGCGTCAGGTCCATCCCCTCCAGCCGCGCCCGGATCGGCAGATAGGCGAAGGGAATGCAAAAGGCCGAATGGGCAAGGATCAGATAGCCCAGCCCGGTCGTCAGCCCCCCCATCCCGATGCTTGTGAGCCAGACCTTGATCAGCCCGAAGACGATCATCAGCGCCACTGCCGTCACGATCTCGGGCACCATCAGCGGCTGGTTGATCGCCACATAGATCAGCGTCTGCCCCTTGAAGGCCCGCCGCCGCGTCGTCCCCAGCGCTGCCATCGTGGCCACGGTGGTCGAAATCGCCGCCGCGAAACTCGCAATGATCAGCGACCGGATGGTCGCGTCCTTCACCTGCTGGTTGTCCCAGGCCTTGGCATACCAATCCAGTGAAAACCCGCCCCAGACCGCCAGCGAGGTGCTGGCGTTGAACGAATAGGCCACCAGCGTGAAGATCGGCAGATAGAGCGCCACAAAGACGATGATCGCCGTGGTGGCAAAGCCCGGCAGGCGGGCCACATGAAACGCCCGCTCAGCCATGGGTCGATGATCCCTTATTAGCATAGCGCACATAGACCAGCAGCGCCGCCATCACGATCACCAGCAGGAGCATCGACAGCGCCGCCCCCAAAGGCCAGTTCTTGCCCTGCAGGAACTGCAATTCGATGAAATTCCCGATCATCATCTGCTTGCCCCCGCCCAGCACGCGCGGCGTGACATAGGCCCCCAGCGACGGCACAAACACAAGGATCGACCCCGCGATAATGCCCGGCTTCACGATGGGCAGGATCACGCGGCGCAGCACCTGCATCCGGCTGGCATAAAGATCATACCCCGCCTCCAGAAGCCGCATGTCGAACCGGTCGATGGCGGCAAACAGCGGCAGCACCATCAAGGGAAGATAGACATAGGTCATCCCGATGAAGATCGCGGTCTGCGTATACAGCACCTCAATCGGCGTGTCGGTGATGCCCGTCCCCATCAGCACCGTGTTCATCAACCCTTCCTTCCGCAACACCTCATTGATCGCATAGGTGCGGATCAACAGGTTGGTCCAGAACGGGATGGTGATCAGGAAAAGCCACAACGCGCGCTCCTTCAGTGGCCGCGTGGCGATGAACCACGCCGTCGGGAACCCCACCACAAAGGTAAACACCGTCGTCAAAAGCGACAGCCAGAGCGACCGCCAGAAGATCGTCAGATGCGCATCCGCCAGGACCCATTCCTGCGTGAAGATGTCCTGCGACCACAGGATCCCCACCCAGCCGCCGGTCGAAAACTCCCACACCACATTGCCATGCTGTCCGGGCGTGAGAAAGGAATAGACCAGCACGATCAAAAGCGGCCCCGAGGCCGCCGCGATCAGCACGATCAGCGCCGGCAGCGACAGCAACCACGCATTGCGGGTGGATTGCCGGACGATGCGTTCCTCAGCCGCGCTCATCCCCTCAATCCTCCAGCACTTGTGCCGCGCCGGGCGCAAAGCGCAGGCCGACACTCTGGCCGGACTCGATCCCCGCCTCGCCATTGGCCGGGCTTTGCAGCCGCGCCACCACCTCGGTCCCGTCTGCCAGTTCAAGGTGGCAATGCGTATCCGTCCCGAAATAGACCAGAAACTTCACCGATGCCGCAATCGCCCCAGCCTCGCCCGCCGCCACCAGCCGCACCTGTTCGGGCCGCACGGTCACCGTCACAGCCCCCGGCCGCGTTGTCGGCACCTCGATTACATCGCCCGTGCCCAGCTTCACGCCCCCCGGCACCACCGTGGCGTTCATGAAATTCGTCTCGCCGATGAAGCTTGCCACAAACCGGTTCACCGGCCGGGTGTAGATGTCCTTTGGGCTGCCCACCTGCTGCAACTTGCCCGCGCTCATCACGCCGATCCGGTCGCTCATGGTCAGCGCCTCTTCCTGATCATGCGTCACGAAGATGAAGGTGATCCCCGTCTCGGTCTGCAGCCGCTTCAACTCGACCTGCATCTCCTTGCGCAGCTTCAGGTCCAGCGCACTCAACGGCTCGTCCAAGAGCAGCACTTTCGGCTGCGGGGCCAAAGCCCGCGCCAAAGCCACGCGCTGTTGCTGCCCGCCCGACAACTGGCTGGTCTTGCGCCCCGCCATCGTCTCCAGCTTCACCAAGGCCAGCATCTCGGCCACGCGCCTGTCTACCTCGGCCTTCGGTCGCCCCTGCATCGTCAGGCCGAAACCCACATTCTCGGCCACGCTCAGATGCGGAAACAGCGCATAGCTCTGAAACACCGTGTTCACCGGCCGCTTGTTCGGCGGCAATTCGGTGATGTCCGCCCCGTCCAGCAGGATCGCCCCACTGGTGGGCATCTCGAACCCCGCGATCAGCCGCAGAAGCGTGGTCTTGCCACAGCCCGACGGCCCCAGCAGGGTAAAGAACTCGCCCTTGCGGATCTGGATCGAAACATCGTCCAGCGCCCGCACCGCATGGTCGCCCTGACCAAAGGCCTTAACGGCATTCCTTGCCTCGATGGTGACGGCTTCGGTCACTCTCTGGCGCTCCCCATGTGTCTGTTTTGTGTTTTGATCATATCTGAACGGGCGAATCCCGGCTTGGCAAGCGCTAAGAATCCAACGGCCCCGCCATCGGGGCCCGCGCCCCGGCCCATGGCGCCGCCCGCTCAATTTCCGCGCAAAGCGCGATCAGGTCTTCATCCGCACCAAAAGGCATCGCCAGATGCACCCCGATGGGCAGATCCCCTTCGGACCAGCCCAGCGGCAGGCTCGCCGCAGGCTGCCCGCTGGCATTGAACACCGCGCAGAAGGGCGAATACTCAAAGATGCCGCCCGGCCCGATCCGATAGGCCAGATAGTCCTCGGTCTCATGGTTGAACCGCCCCACCAGCGCGGGTGGTTCCGCCAACGTGGCCGACAGGATCACATCAAACCCGCCCTCGAACACCCCGGCCATCTGGCGGCCAAAGGCATGGATCTCTCCCACCGCCTCAAGATAGCGCGTCGGATGCAACCCTTCCGCATGGGCCATCGCACCCCGCGACACCCCTTCCACCAGCCCCGCTGCATCGCGCCCCTTCAACGCGCGGCGCACCCCTAACGCCGTGCCCACCCCCACGATATCCGTCCAGGCGCGCATCATCATCGGCACATCCGCCTGTGGCCGGCCCGGCTCCACGTGATGCCCCAGCGATTCGAGCATCCGCCCTGCCTGATGCACCACCGCCCGCACTTCCGGATGGATCGCTGCGCCGGTGAATGTCGTGTCGCAGAGCATCACCTTCATCCGGCGCGGCGGACGCGAAATCGCATCCGCATGGCTGCGCAGCAGGGCAGGGGCCACATAGGGCGCTCCCAAGTCCGGCCCCGCGCAGGCATCCAGCATCACCGCCGTATCCCGCACCGACCGTGTCAGGAACCCGTCAATCGCCATCCCCGCCCAGCCTTCGCCGACATAGGGCCCGTCCGGCAACCGCGCCCGTGTGGGCTTGAACCCGAACAACCCGCAATTGGATGCCGGTATCCGCACCGATCCCCCGCCATCCGACCCATGCGCCATGGCCACGATCCCCGCCGCCACCGCAGCCCCCGCGCCACCGGACGATCCGCCCGAGGTATGGTCCCTATTCCACGGGTTCCGCGTCGGCCCGCCATAAACGACTGCCTCCGTCGCCGCGCCGATCCCGCCCTCCGGGCTGGTCGTCCGGCCAAAGGTCACCACCCCCGTCGCCCGGATGCGCGCATAGATCGCCGAATCACGCCCGTACCGCGTATCCGCCAGCAGCCGCGACCCGTTATGCGATGGAAAATCCACCGCCTCGCAGCCCAGATCCTTCAACAGGAACGGCACCCCCCGGAACGGCCCGTCCGGCAGGCCTGCAGCGATGGCCCGCCGCGCCACCTCTTCCTGCATCAGCACCACCGCATTGATCGCCGGATTGCGCGCCGCCACCGCAGCGAGCGCCGCATCCAGCAACTCGCCCGGCGTCACCTCGCGTGCCGCGACAAGTTCTGCCAGCGCCGTCGCATCCCGCGCCCCCAGATCACCGATCATCCCGCTCTCCCCGTTCAGTCTTTCTTCATGCTGGACCGGGCAGGATGCCGGGGTCCAGCCTCGAACCGCCACCCGCGCGTCGCTTTCCGCCCGACCAAAGGTTAACGCGCCCCTAACCCCCCGTTCGAAGCGTGCATACACTTTGCTGCACAGGATGCTGCACGGCCCGCTGCACATCGGGAATCCGTTATTTTCAATAAAATACAGTGACTTAACCGGAAAACATCCATCCTCTACTCGCCCCGCAGCCCGCAAACGGCATCCTGCATGTCAAACCCGACAGCCGCAAAAATATTCCATTGACAGCAAATCCAGCCGCACTATGCAGGATGTGCCTTCGGTTCCGGCAGTGATGTCGGATGAAAAGGGAACGCGGTGCAAATCCGCGGCTGCCCCCGCAACTGTAAGCGGCGAGTGACGGTGGAATATGCCACTGGGGTCATCCCCGGGAAGGCCCGCCCGAACCCAGACCCGCAAGCCAGGAGACCTGCCAAGGTGATCACCCTTTCCGGGCGCGGGGCGCGTTCGGGGCGGCGGGCTTTCCGCTTGTGGTGACAATCTCACCGTCGGCGGAAGGGGCCCAACCCTTTCCCAAGACATTTGTTTTTGTCAGGGCCGCACTCGGCCCGCAGAAAGGGAAACAGGCATGCAACGCCTCTCCATCTCACTCATTGCGCTCCTCGCGGCGCTTCCGGTCAATGCGCAGACCGTCGACCGCGACGTCGTGCTGCCGGAAATCGTGATCACCCCCAACCGTACCGCGCAGGCCGCCAACCGCACGGGCAGTGCGGTTCAGGTCGTCGATGCCGATGCCATCAGAAAAGCAGGTGACACCACCGTCGCCGCCGTCCTGAACCGCATCCCGGGCGTGACCGTCACCACCCAAGGCCCGGTCGGCACGACCGCCAACCTGCGCATCCGCGGCGCAGACCGCCGCTACATCGCCGTTTTCATCGATGGCATCCGGGTCTCCGATCCGACGCAAACCGAAACCGCCTTCGATTTCGGCTCCCTCCTTGCCGCCGACATCTCACGGATCGAGGTGTTGCGCGGCTCGCAATCCGCGCTCTGGGGCGGCTCTGCCGTTGGCGGTGTGATCAACATCACCACCCATGACCGGCTGGAAGAAGACGGCCGGAAGCAGAACCTGCTTGCCGAAGTCGGCTCCGACAACACCGCCATCCTCAGCTATGGCCTGACCCAGCGGCAGGGCCGTCTGGAAACCGCCTTCTCCGCCACCCGTTTCCAGACCGACGG
>PNND01000225.1 GCA_013824045.1 Rhodobacter sp.
GCTCACCGGCGGTGCCGGGAATGACGTGCTGTTCGGCGGCACCGCCAACGACACGCTTGACGGGGGGGCCGGGAATGACCGGCTCACCGGATCAAGCGGCGCCGATGTCTTCATCTATGCCGAAGGGCGCGACACCATCGCCGCCTTCGAGGACAATATCGACACCCTCCGCATCGAGGCCGATCTTCTCGCCCCCGGGGCTGGATGGGCGGCGCTGCGAAGGCTGGGGCAGGAGCGCGCCGATCAGGTCGTGTTCAACTTCGGCGATGGGGACGTGCTGATTGTTCTGGGCGTGAACCGGCTCGACGTTCTGCAGGATGACTTCCTTCTTGTCTAATCGGCCAATGCACCATGCATTTGCCCCTTGAAAATCTGTCCCGACAGGCGCATTACCCATGCCCGAAGTCCGCGAGCCATGCTTGCGGGCCGTAAACCTATTTGGAGTGAACATGGCCAAGGAAGATATCCTCGAATTCCCGGGTGTCGTGAAGGAACTCCTGCCGAACGCGACATTCAGGGTCGAGCTGGATAACGGCCATGAACTGATCGCCGTGATGGCAGGAAAAATGCGCAAGAACCGGATCCGCGTTCTGGCGGGCGACAAGGTTCAGGTGGAAATGACGCCTTACGACCTGTCGAAAGGCCGCATCAACTATCGCTTCAAGTGAAGCTGATCCTCGGATCGGGCAGCCCACGCCGGAAGGAACTTCTGGCGCAGTTGGGGATTGTGCCCGATGCCATCCTTCCCCCTGACATCAACGAAGATCCGGCACGCGGCGAACTGCCCCGCCCCTATGCGGCACGGCTGGCGCGCGAAAAGGCGGCGGCGGTGAGTGCAGGGCCGGAGGATATCGTGCTCTGTGCCGATACCACCGTGGCCCTTGGCCGCCGCATCCTCGGCAAGCCCGCCGATGCGGGCGAGGCAGCGGCCTTCCTGCTGGCACTGGGCGGGCGGCGGCATGAGGTGATCACCGCCGTGGCCGTGCGCCGGGGCGACCGGATCTGGACCCGCGAAAGCGTGAGCGCGGTCAAGATGAAGCGTCTGTCGGGTACAGAGCTGAACGCCTATCTGGCAGGCGGCGAATGGGAGGGCAAGGCCGGGGGCTATGCCATCCAGGGCGCGGCGGGTGCCTTCATCCCGTGGATTTCAGGCAGTTTCACCGGCATTGTCGGCCTGCCATTGGCCGAGACGGCGGCGCTGCTGGCGGCAGCGGGCTATCCGGTATGGAGGCAGGGATGAAGGGACGTGTGGTCTGTCTGGATCAGGTGGACGGCCGCGATGCGGCGGCGCTGATCGTGGACGGGCAATTGGAAGACCTGCTGATTGACCCGCCCGAAGATGTGGTCCTGCCCGGCGCGATCTACCGCGCTGTTGCCGACCGCCCGATGAAGGGCCAAGGCGGCATGTTCGTCAAACTGCCCGAAGGCACAGGTTTCCTGCGGCAGGTCTCCGGTCTGGCCCCCGGCCAGCGGATCATCGTGCAGGTGTCGGGGCCGACGGAACCCGGCAAGGCCGTGCCGGTGACGACGCGGCTCTTGTTCAAGTCCCGCTGGGCGATCATCACGCCGGGCGCGCCGGGGATCAACATCTCCCGCCGCATCCGGGATGAGGAGACCCGCGCCGGTTTGCAGCAACTGGCCCAAGACGCCATGGCAGGTGCGGCAGCGGATCACGGTCTGATCCTGCGCTCCGCCGCCGAAGGCGAGGACGAGGCCGCCGTGGCCGAAGATATTCTGGCGATGAAGGACATGGCCGCCGCCGTGGTGGCAGATCTGTCGGGCGGGCCTGAACTGCTGGTCGATGGCCCCGGCGCGCATGAATCTGCATGGCGCGACTGGGCTGAACCCGCCCCGGATGAGGTGGTCGAAGGCGGGTTTGACGATCATGGCGTGTGGGAGATGATCGCCGCGCTGCAATCACCGCGCGTCGATCTGCCGGGCGGCGGGCATATGATGGTGGAACCCACCCGCGCGCTGGTAGCGGTGGATGTGAACACTGGGGCCGATACCTCGCCCGCCGCCGCGCTCAAAGCCAATGTAGCCGCAGCGCGCGACTTGCCGCGCCAGTTGCGCCTGCGCGGGCTTGGCGGGCAGGTGGTGGTGGATTTCGCGCCGGTGCCGAAGAAAGACCGTGGCACGCTGGATCAGGTGATGAAGGCGGCCTTCCGGGCAGAAGGGGCCGAGACGCATCTCGCCGGGTGGACGGCGCTGGGTCTTTATGAGTTCACCCGCAAGCGCGACCGCCTTCCGCTGGCAGAATTGCTGCAGGGCGTGGCGCCATGACCTGCCCGATCTGCAACAAGGAAACGGATGCGAAATACCGCCCCTTCTGCTCACGCCGCTGCGCTGATGTGGACCTAGGGCGTTGGCTGACTGGCAGCTACGCGATCCCGGCCGAGCCGATGGAAGACGGTGACCTTCCCGATCCTGACACCCCGCCGGACCGCCCGAACTGAGGCCCCCGTTTGGGCGCGGCAAGGCTGCGAATTTTCTGCCGATACCCACTGGACAGCCCCGCCTGCCTGACGTATCACCCCGCCACCCGAAGGGCACCGCCCCTTCGACAACGGTGCCCGGATAGCTCAGTTGGTAGAGCAGCGGATTGAAAATCCGCGTGTCGCTGGTTCGATTCCGGCTCCGGGCACCACTTAAATCAATAAAGATAGCACGATACGTGTCGCACAGTTCTTGGTTCGTGCGTTGCACAGTCATCGCACAGTTTTGACTGCGCTGCTGTGGCTGGAGTCACGGTGGTGAACACAGGGATTGGGAATGGCTTCGCGGCCCAATCCACCCAGTTCCAGCCATTTCCGCGACCGCCGACGCCGCTCGGGGCGAAAAACGCTTGTTCAGTGAGCAGGTTCAGGCGATCTTGACGTCAGACGGCAGGTCACTTGGGGAATGTCGGTTGAGGAGGGGTAAACGAATACTGAGCTAATCATCCGACGCGGCAAGCCTTCTGACCGATCTGCGATAGACGCGCTCAATCGTTCTCTACAGGCTTACGAAGCCTCGCTAAGACTAACACGCATCGATGCTGATGCCATCCCATCAAGCTATGTTGACGAGATTTTCTCCCGTATTCGAAAGCGGGTCGGCGGAATCGTCGTCGCCGAGATTGGCGTTGAGATCGTTGGATTCATCGCCTGGATTCGTGATGAGGATCCGCTCGAACTTGACCCTCCCGAGGTTATTGTCACTGATTTGATGGTTTCTGCCCCGCATCGGCGTAGTGGTGTCGGCCGTGAACTACTGAAAGCGGCCGAAGCTGCGGCTATGGCTGCCGGCATCACTCGAATTTCGGTGTCAACGTTGTCCGCCAATACAGACGCGCGTGCAGCGTATGAGGCGATGGGTTTCCATCAGGTGATGGTCAGCTATGAAAAGCACTTGCGATTACTGCCGTGAAAACAAACTGTAGACCAGTGTGATATGCCCACATGACGATAACGATACGGCCAAAAGTGTCGTAGGCAGGAAGTCCGGGAGCCGCCACAAGGGACAATGATTGCTCACCAGGGCAGAACTTCATCTCCTCGCGCAGATGATCGTCGTCCTCTTGGGCGTGAACACCTTGCTTTTGTGCAAGCCCGCAGCTCACGATACCTCCCACCCGGTGCTCCGTCCGGCCCTCCGCTCAACAGCAGGGCAGCTTGACCTGCGCCATGATCGCGGCCTGCGCGGGCGTCAGCGGCGGGAACAGCCGCGCCAGAAGGCCCGGAGTCGCCGCCGCAACGGGCGATGTCTGTGCCACCGCTTCACTCATCCGCCGCCTCCCGCCCGCCCGCACGGCGCAAGGCCGTGATCTCTGCAAGGATCGACAGCGCAATCTCCTCGGGCGTGATCGCGTGGATGTCCAGTCCCGCCGGGGCCTTCACCCGCCCCACCTCGGCGGCATCCATCCCGCTCGCCACCAACCGCTCTGCCAGTGTCGCGAACTTGCGGCGCGAGCCGACGAAAGACACATACTCCGCCCCCGCCGACAGCGCCGCCCGCAGCCCGGCCTCATCCCCCTTGCCTTGCGTCGCCACCACGATGAACCGCTGCCCAGCCCCCCCGGCCTCCAGCGCGAACCCGTCCTGAACCGCCTCTGCCGCGCCTTCGGCTAAACCCGGCGCGGCCAGCGTCCGGTGCAGATCGAACCGCCCCGCCAGATCGCACAGCGCCATCGCGACCGGACCGGCACCGAAGACCACCAGCCGCGGCTGCGGCAGCACGGGCTCCACGAACACATCCATCGACCCTTTGGAAGGACAGCCGTTGCGCGCGAACCGCACGCCATGGCGTTCCTCGCCCGGTGCCACACCTTCCGCCGCCAGCAATTCCTCGGGGCGCAGGGATATGAACTGCGGCCGCCCCTCGGCAATCGCCGCCGCCCCCGCCTTGCCCACCGCCGACCGGGCGCATCCCCCGCCGATCCAGCCCTCGGCAATACTGCCATCGGGCAGGATGATCGCCTTCGCCCCCGGCTTGGCGCTGGTGGCATCCACTGTGCGCACCACTGTGGCAATCGCGAAAGGCGCCCCCTGCGCGCGCAGGGTGGACAGCGTGGCCTCGAAACGGCTCTCGAACCGGGCGGGCATCATAGGCGGGCAAGCTCCCTCTCTAACGCGGCAAGGTCGTCCAAAGTTGCAGCCGGGGCGAACAGGTCCAGCCATGGCAACGCCGCCGCCATCCCCGCCGCCACAGGCGCGTAGTCGCGCCACCCCTTCAGCGGGTTCAGCCACAGGATACGGCACCCCCGCCGCGACAGCCGTTCCATGGCGCTGGCAATCTGGTCAGACGGGGCCGAGTCATAGCCATCCGACAGGATCATCACCACACTGCGCCCATTGACGAACCGCCGCGCATAGGTGGCTGCAAACTGCTCCAGCGCCGCCCCGATCTTGCTGCCGCCGCCGAAACCATCGGCCAGCAGCGTGATCCGGTTCAGCGCGCGGAACGGGTCCTCGTCCCGCAAGGCCTCGGTCACGCGCACCAGACGCGTGTGGAACAGATAGGCATCCGCGCGCCCATCCGCCCGCATCAACCCTGCCAGAAAGGCGAGAAAGGGCCGCGCGTACAATGTCATCGACCCCGACACATCCACCAGCGCGGCAATCCGCACTGGCCGCTCCGGCCGCCGCTTGCGGGCCAGCCGCAACGGCTCTCCCCCGGTCGCCAGTGATGCGCGGATCGTCCGGCGCAGATCAACCCGCGCGCCTCGCCGCGCCGCCTTGGCCCGCCGCGACCGCCGGTCGCGCAGCGCGCGGCCCAGCCGCAGGGCCACCGCTTCCGCCGCGCGAATATCCTCGGCCGACACCACCTCGCGCAGATCCTTGCGCATCAGATTGCGCACACCCGTCGCCACCAGCCGCCCTGTCCCGCCCGCTTCGCTCTCGCCCTCGCGCCCGCTGTCAGGCGCATCCGCCTTGCCACTGCCGGTGCCGCTCTCCCCCTCGGCCCCTCGCGCCGCACGCGCATGGGGCGGCACCGCCGATGGCACCACCTTGCTGCGCACCCGCCCGCCATTGCGCCAGTAACTGTCGAACACCGCATCAAACCGCGCCCAATCCTCGGCACAGCCACAAGCCACCGCCTTCAGCGCCCGCCGGACCGAGGCCTCATCCGCCGGCGTCACTGCCAGCGCCGCCAGCGCCACCTCCGCCTCGGCAATCCCCAGCCGGAACCCGTTTCCGCGCAGATGCGCCATGAACCCCGCAACCCGCGCCACCGGCCCCGGATCGCGCGCGGCAAAGCGGGTCACCGCCCCCCTCATGCCGCCTTCCCCGCCAGCCGCTGCGCCACTTCCGTGGTCACTGCCGCCCGGTCGCCTTGCGTTTTCAACAAAGTCGCCAGCGCGGCCTGCAACACTGCCGGATCGCCCGTCAGGTCCGCCACCCCCAGCCCCGCCAAGGCGGCGGCGAAATCCAGCATCTCGGCCACGCCGGGCTTCTTCTCCAAATCCTCCTTCCGCAGCGATTGGACAAAGCCCACGATCTGCCCGCCCAGCCTTTCCCCCACATCAGGCAGCCGCGCCTGCAGGATCGCCAGTTCCGTCGCCGCGTCGGGATAATCCACATGCGCATAAAGACACCGCCGCCGCAGCGCGTCTGACAGGTCGCGTGTGCCATTGGCCGTCAAGATCACCATCGGCCGCGTCACCGCGCGGATCGTGCCCATCTCGGGGATGGTGATCTGGAAATCCGACAGCACCTCCAGCAGATAGGCCTCAAACTCCTCATCCGCCCGGTCGATCTCATCGATCAACAGCACCGGCGCGACCGGCTGGCGTATCGCGGCCAGCAAGGGCCGCTCCAGCAGATAGTCCTCAGAAAACAGCCGCGCCTCTACCGCGCTCCCCGTCTCGCCGCCCTCGGCCAAGGCGCGGATCGCCAAAAGCTGCCGCTGGTAATTCCACTCATAAATCGCCTGCGCCGCATCCAGCCCTTCATAGCATTGCAGCCGGATCAGCGCGCAGCCCTTCCACGCCGCCAAGGCCCGCGCAACTTCCGTCTTGCCCACACCCGCCGCGCCTTCCAGCAGAAGGGGCCGCCCAAGCACCAGTGACAGATGCAGCGCCATCGCCAGATCTGCTGCTGCGACATAGCCCTGCGCGGCAAGGCCGGATTGCACGGTGGCGGCAGTGGTCATCAGGAAAAGTCCCGCCCGTCAAAAAGGGAAAGGGGGGTCAGGGGGGCCGTAGCCCCCCCTGCCATCATCAGCCATGCAGGCCCAGATCACGGGCGATGGTCCAGATCCGCCAATGATCATGCGGCATATGCGATTGCTTCAGTCCAAAGGGCCGGAACGCATCATGCACCGCGTTCGAAAACGCCGGGACCGACCCCACGTTGGGGCTTTCGCCCACGCCCTTCGCCCCGATCGGATGGTGCGGCGACGGTGTTTCCGTGTGGTCCGTGGTGTAATGCGGCGTCTCCCATGCGGTGGGCAGGAAGAAATCCATCAACGTCCCTGTCTTGACGTTGCCGATCTCGTCATAGGCGATCTCCTGCCCCATGGCGATGGCGTAGCCTTCCGTCGCCCCGCCATGCACCTGCCCCTCGATCACCATCGGGTTGATCCGGGTGCCGCAATCGTCCAGCGCATAGAACTGCCGCACCTCATGCTCGCCCGTGTCCACGTCGATCTCCATCACGGCGATATAAGCGCCGAAGGGATAGGTCATATTCGGCGGGTCGTAATAGGACACCGCCTCCAGCCCCGGCTCGATCCCCGGAATGGCCTGATTATAGGCCGCATAGGCGATTTCCTTCATGGTCTTGAACCGCTCCGGCGCGCCTTTCACGGCGAACCGATCCACGTCCCATTCCAGATCGCCCTCATGCACTTCCAAAAGCCAGGCCGCGATCATCTGCGCCTTGGCCCGGATCTTGCGCCCGCAGAGTGCCGTCGCCGCCCCTGCAACGGGCGTCGACCGGCTGCCATAGGTGCCAAGCCCGTAAGGCGCGGTATCCGTATCGCCTTCCTCCACGGTGATGCTGTCCGCGCTCAGCCCGATCTCGCTGGCGATGATCTGGGCAAAGGTCGTCGCATGGCCCTGACCCTGCGAAATCGTGCCCAACCGCGCGATGGCAGAACCCGTCGGGTGAATGCGGATTTCACAGGAATCGAACATCCCCATCCCAAGGATATCGCAGTTCTTCACCGGCCCCGCCCCCACGATCTCCGTGAAATGCGTCAGCCCGATCCCGATAAGCTTACGCGTCTTGCCCGCCTTGAAATCGGCCAGCCGCTGCGCCTGCTCGGCCCGCAACCCTTTGTAATCCACCGCCGCCAGCGCCTTGTCCCAAGCGGTGTGATAATCGCCCGAGTCATATTCCCAGCCCAGCGCCGACTGATAGGGGAACTGGTCTTTGCGGATGAAGTTGATCCGCCGCAACTCGGCCGCATCCATGTTCAACTCGATGGCCAGCACCTCGATCATCCGCTCGATGAAATAAGCAGCCTCGGTCACCCGGAAGGAACAGCGATAGGCCACCCCGCCCGGTGCCTTGTTGGTATAGACGCCGTCCACGCCGACATAGGCCACCGGTATGTCATAGCTGCCCGTGCAGATGCTGAAGAACCCGGCCGGAAACTTCGTCGGGTCCGCACAGGCATCGAATGCCCCGTGATCGGCGGTCACATGGCAATGCAGCGCGGTGATCTTGCCCTCTTTCGTGGCACTGATCCGCCCCTTCATCCAGTAGTCGCGGGCAAAGGCCGTGGCCATCAGGTTGTCCATCCGGTCTTCGACCCATTTCACCGGCTTGCCGGTGACGATGGAGGCGACGATGGAACAGACATAGCCGGGATAGACCCCCACCTTATTGCCGAACCCACCCCCGATATCGGGCGAGACGACACGGATATTGTGCTCTTCGATCCCTGACAAAAGCGAGGCGACCGTCCGCACCACATGCGGCGCTTGGAAGGTGCCCCAGACGGTCAGCTTGCCGTTCACCTTGTCCATGCTCGCCACACAGCCGCAGGTCTCCAGCGGGCAAGGATGCGTGCGGTGGTAATAGACCATCTCCTCGGCCACCACCTCGGAGGCGTCCAGCGCCTGATCGGTCGCTTCCTTGTCGCCCACCTCCCACAGGAAGATGTGGTTGTGGTGCTTGCGCGGCCCATGCGCCCCGGATGTCTGCCCCGCCAGATCCTCGCGCAGCACCGCAGCATCCGGCTCCAGCGCCTTGAACGGGTCCACGATCACGGGCAGTTCTTCGTAATCCACTTCCACCAATTCGATGGCATCGGCGGCGATATAGCGGTCGGTCGCTACGACAAAGGCCACTTCCTGCCCTTGGAACAGCACCTTGCCATCGGCCAGCACCATCTGCTTGTCGCCCGCCAGCGTGGGCATCCAATGCAGGTTAAGCGGCGCAAGATCCGCCGCCGTCAGCACCGCCACCACACCGGGCAGCGCGCGCGCCGCATCGGCATTGATGGATTTCACCCGCGCATGGGCATAGGGGGAGCGCACGAAATCCCCAAACAGCATCCCGGCCATCTTGATGTCGTCGACATAGTTCCCCTTGCCTTGGGTAAAGCGCACATCCTCCACCCGCTTGCGGCTGGAGCCCATACCCTTGAGATTTGCGATCCGCTCTTCGCGGCTTGGCGTCAGGTCGTTCATTCCGCAGCCTCCTTCGCATTCATCTCGGACGCGGCGGCCAGAATGGCCTTCACGATGTTCTGATATCCGGTGCAGCGGCACAGGTTCCCGGCGATGCCAAAGCGCACCTCTTCCTCGGTCGGGTTCGGGTTCTCGATCAGCAACCGATGCGCGCGGGTGATCATCCCCGGCGTGCAATAGCCGCATTGCAGCCCGTGATGCTCGCGGAAGGTCCGCTGCAACACATGCAGCCCGTCAGGGTTGCCAAGGCCCTCGATGGTGGTGATCTGCGCGCCCTCGGCCTGCGCCACGAACACCGTGCAGGCCTTCACCGACTTGCCGTTCATATCCACCGTGCAGGCGCCGCAATGGCTGGTCTCGCAGCCGATATGCGGCCCCGTGATCCCCAGCCGCTCGCGCAGCGTGTGGATCAGCAATTCGCGCGGCTCGGCCAGAATGTCATGCACCTCACCATTCACGGTCAGGCTGACTTGCATCTTCTTTCCCATGCTCTCTCCCCCCTCAGGCGCGCGACCAGGCGCGTGCAATCGCACGGCCCAAAATCACGCCAGCCACATGTTTCTTGAACGCGATCGGCCCGCGATTGTCCTGCTGCGGGTCGATATCCCCCAGCATCGCTGCCACCGCCGCCTTCACCGCACCCGCACCGCAATCGCTGCCCACCAGCGCCGCCGCCGCATCGGCAGACCAGATCGGCGTGTCCGACAGGTTAGTCATGGCGATGGACGCGCTGGCCACCTTCCCTCCGGCCTTGGTCAGCAGCACCGCCGCCGCCGCCGTGGCATAATCCCCGATCTTGCGCTTCTGCTTTTCATAGGCATAGCCCGCAGTCGTGGCGGCAAAGCGGATGCTGGTCAGAATCTCGTCATCCCCGCGCTCGGTGCTGTACAGACCGTGGAAGAACTCCCGCGCCGCCACCGCGCGGCTTCCCCCCGGACCCACCAGCGTGAACTGCGCATCAAGGCACTGCATCAGCCCCGGCATGTCATTGCCCGGATCGCCATTGGCCACATTGCCGCCCACCGTACCCACATAGCGCACCTGCGGATCGGCAATCTGCAACGCCGCCTCGCGCAGGATGGGCGCAGCTGCAGCCAGCCCGTCATGGCTGATCAACTCGGCCTGCGTCACCATCGCACCGATGGTCACCTGCCCGCCCGCAACGGTGATCCCCTTCAACTCGGCCACCGATTGCAGATCGACCAGATGGCCAATGGAAGCCATCCGCAGCTTCATCATCGGGATCAGGCTATGCCCCCCCGCGATGACGCGCGCCTCATCGCCATGCTCTGTCAAAATCCCGATGGCCGACGCAAGGTCGCCCGGCCGGTGATACTCAAAGGCCGATGGTATCATGTGTTCCTCCCGCTCTGCGTCCGTCCCGCGCAGTTGGCAAAAGGCTATGGCGATCAGCCCGCAGGTTGAGGGGCGACAAACGAATGCGGCGCTCTTTTGCACGAAATGCGAAATGCCCGCATGAACTGCGACAGCGCTACAGACCCAACGCCTCACGCAACTCCGCCAGCCGTGCCCGGCTGACCGGAATCCGCAGCCCCTCGGCCCCTTCCACGCTGCATTGCCCGGAATCCTTCAACCGCTCGAACTTCACCACATGCGCGGGGTTCAGCAGATAACTCCGATGCACCCGCAGGAACCCCAGCGGTGCCAGCCGCTCCTCCGCCTCGGAAATCGACCACGGGCAGAACAAGGCATCCGCCCCCTTCTGCATCACGGTGTAATGCCCCTCGGCCCGTACCGCCGAAATCGTGGCCGGGTCCAGAAAGAAGGTCCGCCCTTCCTTTTCATGCGGCACGCGCAGCACCACAGGCTCTGCCCGCACCGCCGGGGCGACAACCGGCGCCGTCATCTCAACCGGGGGCGGTGCCTGCGGCCTCTGGGCCACAGCCACCGCCTCACCCGGTTCAGCTTCCTCACCCGAAGGCGCAAAGGTGATCCCCGTCAACAGGAATGCGGCCGAGATCACAAAGGCCGCCAAGGTCACCAGAATGGCCAACATCTCATTGCTCAGCGCCGGGCCAACCGCCTCTGCCGTGCCATCCGGCAGAAAGCCCGTCCCTGCCATGGCGATGAAATGCACCATCACCACGGCCAAGCCGAACCCCACCGTCCCAAGCACGATATTGCGCCGCCCGCGTTCGGAATAGGCCACCCGCACCGCCATCACCGACAGCGCAACTGATGCCACCAACGCCCCCGCCACGCCCAGCGGCGTATAGACTGGGCGGCACAACTCCATCCCCGACATGCCGATGTAATGCATCAGCGAAATCCCCAGCCCGATGATCACCCCGGCCAGCACCAGCATCCGCCGCGTGCGGGGCCGGAAATGCAGGATCAGCAGCGCCAACCCCGTCATCAGGATCGCGACCAGCGCCGAAACCAGCGTCGTCAGCGCGTCATAGGTATAGAGGATCGGCAGCTGCAGCCCCAGCATGGCCACGAAATGCATCGACCAGATGCCCCCGCCCAGCGCAACCGATGCCATCGACACCGCCACCTTGCGCTGCGCCACTGTCCGGCGCGACACGCCCCGTGTCAGCGACAGCCCCGTAAACCCCGCCATCAAAGCGATGGCAAAGGCCGCAACCACAAGCCGCCAATCATGGCTGAATTCCAGCACCGAAAGCCTCCCCGCTTACGGACCGCACACCCGCTTACAATCCGCCACCCACAATCCAAAGACCGCAGCACGGATCGGGCCGATGCCCCGACACTCATATAGCGTGATTGTGTCGCTTTGCCTGCGTTCAGGCAATGGTTGCGCTGCCGATATGCCCCGCCGCCAGCGTCGCCCCACCCATGCCGGACCCGATGATCAGGATGTCAGGCTGCATCGCGCCTCCTCAACTCAGATAATGATCGACCGGCGCCAGCGGCGGCGGGGCCTCGCGCCCCAGATGCGGCGCTAGGCTGATCTCCGCAGCGCGGCAGATCGCATCCATCGCAATCCCGTTCGGGCTGGGCGCAAACGGGTGGCTCAACTCCTCGGTCACCTCGGCCAGCCCAAGGAACATGTATCCCACCACCGCCACGAACAAAGGCGTGGCCCAACCCGTCGTCCCCGTCAGCGCAAAGGGCAAAAGCAAGCAATACAGGTAACAGGTCCGATAGATCAGCAACGAATAGACAAAGGGCAGCGGGCTGTTGGCGATCCGCTCGCACCCCGCCTGCTGCTGCGCGATGCCCCCGATCCGCACGGTCAGGCTGCGCGCCCCGAACCCATCAATCCCGCCCGCGCGGTAGGCCCCCGCCACCATCGTCGTCACCCCATCCAGCGCCGCGCAAGGCGGATGCGGCGCGTGCGCCAGCCCCCGCACCCCGTCCCGCTCCGCCTCAGCTACCGGCAAACCCCGCAGGTTCACCCGATGGGCATGGATGAAATCCAGCGCGCCCTCCAGCATCGCCCGCCGCAGCGGGACATCGGCCACGAAGACCTCCACCTCGCGCGCAAAGCTCCGCAGATCGGCCAAGAGCCCACCCCAGAGCTTGCGCGCCTCCCACCAGCGGTCATAGGCGGCGTTGTTGCGAAACCCCAGAAACAGCGATAGCCCGATCCCGAACACCGCGAATGCCGATCCGTCCAGCCGCGGCACCACCCCCGTCACCCGATCCAGCGCCACCACACCCGCCGCAAAAGCCACCAGCACCAGCACAGGCAGCGCGATCCGCGGCACGATAGACCCGCGCAGCGCCGTCAGCAGATCCCAAAGGTTCGGCCTGTCCCTGACGATCATCCCGCACCCCGCCCCAGCCGGTCCAGCCAATTGACCCCGGCCCGCCAGTGCTGCACGACCCCGTCCCGCTTGTCCAGTTGCACCCACGCCAAAGGGCTATGCCATTCCTGTTACAAGAACTTCACTGGCGTTTCACAAACATTTCCAATATTCGGGAATTATGGAAAAGACCAATGCCGCCCATGCCTTCGCCACGCTCGGCCACCCTGACCGGCTGGCCGTGTTCCGGCTGCTCAACCGCTTTGCGCCGCAGGGCGTGCGCCCCACGGAAATCGCCACCGCGCTGAACCTGAAACCCAACACCCTGTCGCACCATCTGGCCGACCTCACCGCCTGCGGCCTTGTCACCGTCACCCGCGACGGCCGCTCGCTCTACTACGCCGTCAACCTTGATGTGACCGAAGATCTGATCGGCTACCTCGCGCTCGATATCGGCCGCGCCCGCCCCGACCTGCTTTCCCCCCTCGCCTCTACCAAGGATACCGCCATGCGCGACACCGATTTCGACGTGCTTTTCATCTGCTCGGGCAACTCCGCCCGCTCCATTTTCGCCGAGGTGCTGCTGCGCGATCTGGGGCAGGGAAAGTTCCAGTCCTTCTCCGCCGGAACCCGCCCCAATACGGAACTCAACCCCTTCGCGCTCGATGTCCTCACCCGCAACGGGCATGACATTTCCGGTCTGCGATCGAAACACATCTTGGAATTCCAGCAGCCCGGCTCCATCGTGATGGATTTCGTCTTCACCGTCTGCGACACCGCCGCCGCCGAGGAATGCCCCCCTTGGCCCGGCCAGCCCATCACCGGCCATTGGGGGCTGCCCGACCCGGTCAAGGCGTCCGGCACCGATGCCGAAAAGGCCCTCGTCTTTGCCCAGACCTACGCCGCCTTGCGCCGCCGCGTCTCGGCCTTCGTCGCGCTGCCCTTCGACACGCTCAGCCGCCTGTCGATACAGGCCAGCGTCGATCAGATCAGCCTCCTGCCGCACACTGAACCGAAAGGCTGAACCCAATGGCCCGTATCGCGCTCAACGGCCTTGGCCGGATCGGTAAACTCGTCCTGCGCAACCTCGTCGATCAGGGCGCGGGCGGCGACATCGTCCTCGTGAACGATCCCGCGGGCGATGCTGAACAGCACGCCCTCTTGATGGAATTCGACAGCGTCCATGGCCGCTGGCAAACCCCCGTCAGCCACGCAGATGACACGCTGGTGCTGAACGGCCAGCCCATTCGCCTGACGCATGAAAAGACGCTCGATGCCCTCCCCTTGGCCGAGATGGGCATAGATCTGGTCGTCGATGCGACAGGCGTCTTCAAGACCGCCGCCAAGATCGCGCCCTATTACACCGCCGGGGTGAAAAAGGTCGTCGTCTCCGCCCCAGTCAAGGATGGCGGCGCGCTGAACCTCGTCTACGGCGTCAACCACCACCTCTATGATGGCAGCCAGTCCCTCATCACCGCCGCCTCCTGCACGACCAACTGCCTTGCCCCCGTGGTGAAGGTGATCCACGAATCCCTCGGTATCCGCCACGGCTCCATCACCACGATCCACGATGTCACCAACACCCAGACCATCGTCGATCGCCCGGCCAAAGACATGCGCCGCGCCCGCTCTGCCCTCCTGAACCTGATCCCCACCACCACCGGATCGGCCACCGCCATCACGCTCATCTACCCCGAACTCAAAGGCCGCCTGAACGGCCACGCCGTCCGCGTGCCGCTTCTCAACGCCTCCCTCACCGATTGCGTGTTCGAGGTGGAGCGGGCGACCACAGCCGAAGAGGTCAACGCCCTGTTCCAAGCCGCCGCCGAAGGCCCGCTCAAGGGCATCCTCGGCTATGAAACGCGCGCGCTGGTGTCCTCCGATTTCACCAACGATCCCCGCTCGTCGATCATCGACGCGCAATCCACGATGGTGGTCAACGGCACGCAGGTGAAGATCTACGCCTGGTATGACAACGAATGGGGCTATGCCTGCCGTCTGGCCGACATCACCCGCATGGTGGCGGCCTCGCTGTGACCAGCCTCAATCCGATGCGCGCCTATATCGCCGTCACGGCGGCCTATTGGGCCTTTATGCTGTCCGATGGCGCGCTGCGGATGCTGGTGCTCCTGCACTTCAATGCGCTTGGCTTCACACCCATCCAACTGGCTTGGCTGTTCCTCCTGTATGAACTCGCCGGCATCCTCACCAACCTCGCCGCAGGCTGGCTGGCCGCCCGTTTCGGCCTGGCCTCCACCCTCTACGCGGGCCTGATGCTCCAGATCGCAGCCTTGCTGGCGCTGTCCCAGCTTGATCCGACATGGGCCATCGCCGCCTCAGTGGCCTTCGTCATGGCGGTTCAGGGCGTGTCAGGGGTGGCCAAAGACCTCGCCAAGATGTCCTCCAAATCCGCCGTCAAACTGCTGGCCCCCAGCGAAGATGGCGGCCTCTTCCGCTGGGTGGCCCTGCTCACCGGATCGAAGAACGCGGTCAAGGGCGCGGGCTTTTTCCTCGGTGCGGTCCTCCTCGCTGTCGCGGGTTTCGAACCCGCGCTCTGGACCATGGCTACCGTCCTGTCCACCATCCTGATCGCGGTCCTGCTGTTCCTGCCCAAGGGCCTGCCGGGGCGCATGAAATCGGCCGAGGCTTGGGGCGGCTGGCGCTCGCCGGATGCCCGCATCAACCGCCTGTCGCTCGCCCGCCTCTTCCTCTTCGGCGCGCGGGATGTGTGGTTCGTCGTGGGCATCCCCGTCTATTTTCAAGCCGTTCTGTCGGACGGAACGCCCGACAGCCGCCGCGCCGCCTTCTTCCTGATCGGCGGCTTTCTGGCGCTTTGGATCATCGCCTATGGCGCGGTGCAGGCCATGGCCCCCCGCATCCTCGGCGGCAAGGCGCAACCCCTGACCGCCACCACGCAAAAGGCCGCGCTCTGGTCCGGCCTCCTCGTGCCCATCCCCTTCGCGCTGGCCGCGCTGGCACTCTGGGCAGGCGATCCCGCGCCCTGGCTGACGGTCACCCTGATCGTGGGACTGCTTGCCTTCGGCTTTGTCTTTGCTGTCAACTCCTCGGTCCATTCCTACCTGATCCTCGCCTTTGGATCAGCCGACCGCATCACCCGCGATGTGGGTTTCTACTATATGGCCAATGCCGCGGGCCGCCTGATCGGCACCCTGCTTTCCGGCCTTAGCTACCAATGGGGCGGCCTGCCCGCCTGCCTCGCCACCGCCGGGGTCATGGCCCTGCTGGCATGGCTGGCCACCCGTACCCTGCCCGCCCAAGCCAGCCCCCCGCATGGGACAACCGTCTCGCCCCCCTGACCTGATCCCCTGCCTTCAGGGCAGAAGGGCACTCGCCCTCCCCATCAAAGATCTGGAAACGGGGCTCTGCTGCATAACCCCCGGGAGGGCTGTCTGCCCTCCCGGACCCACCCGAGAGTATTTGGGCCAAGATGAAGCCCGCCGCGACAAGCATCTTTTATTTCTATACCATCTGGTCTAGTAATAAAAACATGACGGGATACGATCTCACTTCCACCGCTGCGCCCCGCCGCCGGGGACGCCCGCCGCTTCCCCACGAAGCGGCCGCCACGCATCAGCGCCTGATGCGCGCAGGTTTGATCTTTCTCACCGAACAAGGCTACTCCGCCACCGCGCTGGACGATATCCTGCGCGCCGCTGAGGTGACCAAGGGCAGCTTCTATCACTATTTCGATGGCAAGGCCGCCTTTGCCCACGCGCTGATCGATGCCTACCACGCGCATTTCGCAGCCCGGCTCGACCGCCACCTTGGCGATGCCGCCCTGCCGCCGCTCGCCCGCCTGCAAGGCTTTACCCGCGACGCGGAATCGCGCATGGCCCGCCATGATTTCCGCCGGGGCTGCCTGATCGGCAATCTGGGCCAAGAGGTCACCACCCTGCCCGATCCGTTCCGCGCCCGCCTGATTTCCGTCCTGACCGCATGGCAGGACCGCACCGCCCTGTGCCTGTTCGCCGCGCAAAAGACAGGCGAAATCGCCCCCGATCACGATCCAGCCGCCCTTGCCGAGTTCTTCTGGACCGGCTGGGAAGGCGCGGTTCTCCGCGCCAAGCTGGACCGCAGCGCCCTGCCCCTGCAGGCCTTCAGCCGCCAGTTCTTCCTTCTCATCTCCCCCTGACAAAGGCTTTCCCGATGTTCGACGCCCTCCTGATCGACAAAACCGACGCCGGCCAGACCGCCCGCATCACCACCCTGTCGCCCGACCAACTGCCGCCCGGCGATGTGACCGTCGATGTCGAATGGTCCACGCTGAACTACAAGGACGCGCTGGCCATCACCGGGGCCTCGCCCGTGGTGCGCAGCTTCCCCATGGTGCCGGGGATCGACCTCGCAGGAACCGTCTCTGAAAGCAGCCACCCCGATTTCCGGGCAGGCGACAAAGTCGTGCTGAACGGCTGGGGCGTGGGCGAGAAGCACTGGGGCGGGCTGGCCGGTCAGGCCCGGCTCAGCGGCGACTGGCTCATCCCCCTGCCTGCCGGGCTGTCCCCCCGCGCCGCCATGGCCATCGGCACCGCAGGCTATACCGCCATGCTCTGCGTCATGGCGCTGGACCGTCACGGCATCACGCCCGCATCGGGTGAGATTGTCGTCACCGGCGCGGCGGGCGGCGTGGGCAGCATCGCCACCGCCCTGCTCGCCAAGCGCGGCTATACTGTCGCCGCCGTCACCGGCCGCGCGGCCGAGGCCGACTACCTCCGCTCCCTCGGGGCCGCCAGCATCATCGACCGGGCCGAGTTGTCCGCCCCCGGCAAACCCCTTGCCCGCGAACGCTGGGCGGGCGCGGTGGATGTGGCGGGCGGCATCGTCCTCGCCAATGTCCTTGCCGCCATGCGCTATCGCGGCGTGGTCGCCGCCTGCGGCTTGGCCGCCGGGATGGACCTGCCCACCACCGTGGCCCCCTTCATCCTGCGCGGCGTCACGCTGGCGGGCATCGACAGCGTGATGTGCCCCAAGCCCGACCGGATCAAAGCCTGGGCCCATCTGGCGCAGGAGCTTGACCTCACTCTGCTGGACTCCATGACCACCGAAATCCCGCTGTCCGATGTGATCGACACCGCCCCCCGGTTTCTGCAGGGCCAAGTGCGGGGCCGGATCGTTGTGCCCGTTGGCACCGCGAAAACCTGACCGCGCAGAGGCGTTCAAAGATCAGGCGTTCAGATCCTGCAACAGGCGGCCATGCTTGCGCACCTCGGTCAGCACCTCGTCAAAGGTGCCGATCTTGCGCCCGCGCAGCATGGTCAGCATCTTCAGGAACGCATCCGCCGTCGCCACCGCATCGCCCAGCGCGGTGTGGCGGGCCTCCTCAGAAATGGTGATGCCCAGCCGATGCGTCAGCGCATCAAGGCTGTGCTCCTCATGCTGGCTGAACACCACCGCCGACAGCAGCACCGTATCCAGAATGGGCATGTCGAACCGCTTGCCGATGGCCGGCTCCGCCCGGCGCAGGAAGGTCATGTCGAAGGGCGCATTATGCGCCACCAGCACTGCCCCTTCGGCAAAGCGGTGGAAGCGCCCCAGCGCCTCGGTCACCCCCGGCGCATCAGCCACCATCGCGTCGGATATTCCATGCACGGCAGTAGAGGCCGCCGGGATCAATCGCCCCGGATGGACCAGCGTGTTGAACACCTCGCCCTCCACCCGCCGCCCGTTCACGATCCGCACGGCGGCGATCTGCACCACCTCATCACCCTGTTGCGGCATGAGCCCTGTGGTTTCCGTATCAAAGACCACATAGGTCAGCTGATCCAACCGGCTGTTCAGCACAGCCCCGCGCCGCTCCTGCCCCAGCAGATCGAAATCATAGGTCACCCGCCGCGCCACCGGTTCCGGCCGCTTCACGGACCGCCGCGCTTGCAGGATCGGCAGGCAGACCGCCTCGAACCCGCCCTCCCGCACCTCGGGCCAGATATCCGTGGCATGTTCCGCCAGAAAGCTCCGCCCCGTCACCTCTGGCAAACCCGCCTCCAGCGGCAGGTCCAAAAGCCGCTCCAGCGCCGCCATCGTCAACGGCTTGCCCTGCCACACGATGCGCAGCGATGCCCCGCCAAATTCCTCATCCAGCCGCAGCTCCAGCCGCGCCACCCCCGCCATCCGCGCAATCTCGCGGCACAGCAATCCCGTGAACCCCACCAACTCATAGGCATTGCAGCCGATCATCAGCGCGGACGGTGCGACCTCCACCGCCAGCCCAGCGCCCTCGACCCGCGCCTTGATGCTGTCCAGCACATCCTCGCCCCGCAGCATCGTATAGGGCAGCGTCTCTGGCCGCCGCTCCTGATTGCTGCGTGCAGTCTCCTGCACCATGGCCACCAGCGCCACCACTTCCGCATCCAGCGCCGCCACGAGCGCGGCATCGCCGCCCTCGCCCGCCGCCTCGCGGATCGTGGCGATCCCCGCCACCGACCGGCTGATCCGCTCCAGTGCCTCGGCGATAAAGGCCTCGCGCCGCGCCGATACAGTGAAATCCTGCGTCACATCCCGCAGCGTCAGCACATAGCCCGGCGCATCGCCATCCCCCGCCAGCAGGCGCATCCGCCCCGCCAGCAGCGCCCGCCCCTGCACCGGCGTGCAGATCAGGTCCGATGCCGCATCCGCCGCGCCTGTTTCCACCAGCCGCTGATAGGCATCCTGCAACGGCCCCTCGCGCAGATAGCCGAACACGCTGCGCGCCAGCCCCGGCTGATGGGCAAGGTCCAATCCCCCCACCCCCCCGCCTGCCCCCAAGAACTCAGCCGCCTGACTGTTGTAGAACACCAGTTGATGATCCGCCGCGCAGATCATCACTCCCACCGGCACATCCGACAGAAGCCGCTCCAGCCGCGCCTTTTCCGCGTTCAGCCGGGCCGTCTCACGCCCGATGGCTTCGGCCAATGCGCTGCGCGTCTCGGCCAACCGGTCCGACGCGGCCCCCGCCGCCGGGGCCAGATCGCCCAGATAGCGCGCCACCTCCATCTCCAGCGGGCGGTCCACATCGGAATGCGCCCGCGCCCGCAGCGCGCCTGCCAAAAGGTCGATGGGCCGCGCCACGTTCTTGTCGAACAGGAACCACACCCAAGCGATCAGGCCTATGCTGCCGAACCCCGCCACTGTCGCAATCTGCACCAGCCCGTTCGCCTGCGCCGCCAGTTCCGGGAACCGCGTCAGCGCCAGCCAGACCCCCGCCCCGATCGCCAGAAGCGACCCCACAGCCAGCAGCGCAAAGAACAGAAGAATGCGCAGCCGCAGGCTCGCCCGGGCGATCACATCGGCGCCCCCCCATCCACGATCCGCCGTATCTCGCCCCGCAATGTACCCAAATCGAACGGTTTGGTCACAAACCCATCCGCACCAAGCGCCATGGCCTTGCGCTTTTCCAACGCCGACCCCCGCGCCGTCATCATCACCACTTTCACATCATGCAGCGCCGGGTCCAGCCGGATCTCCTGACAGATCTCATAGCCCGATATCGACGGCAGCATGATATCCAGCAGCACCACCTCCGGGTGGCGGCTGCGGATGAAGGGCAATGCCTCGGCCCCGTCGGCCACCCGCGCATGGCCATAGCCTTCGCGCTTCACCACATATTCCAGCGCGATGGCGATATTGTCCTCATCTTCCACGATCAGGACAAGCGGCTCTCTCTTTCTGTCTGTCATCCACCCGGCCTCCGGCATGCCACTACCCCCGTCTGATCTTCCGGCAACAGGGGTTCCCATTCGCCCCCCTCCAGCACACCGGCATCCGTGATCTTCATCTCGGTCGTCATCCGCACCGACCGCTGGCCCGCGCAATCCACCGCCACGGTCCACTGCTCCACCCCGCGCCAGCGGGCAAAGCCATAGGCATTGGCAAGGATCAGGTCCGCATTGCCCGGATGCACCAGCATCTCGCGCGTATCCAGCGCCACGAACCGCGTCACCAGCGGCACCGCCATCGTCCAAGGCCGCAGCGCCTGCGGCCGGTCATCGGCCCAGACCACCGCCACACCCTCGGGCAGGCCCGTCGACAGACGCCCGTACCAGCTATACTCGCTCCACGCCGTATAGCTGATCAGCCCAAGCGCCGCCGCCGCCGGAATGATCCAGGCCGGCAACACCGGCACCCAGCGCCGCAGGATGAACGCGATCCCCGCACAGGCAAAGGCCGCCACAATCGCCGCGATCAGTTCAAGACCCATAACCCGCCCACCTCAACTTCTGGCGCCGCGGGATTGTCCCACGGCAGATTGCATTGTCCGCACGACCACGAAAGCATCGCGTAGATGCGATCGCTCGAAATCCGACATTTCCGACAGCGACAGGAAATTGTCCGGCTTTTCACCCCCGCGCACCTGCCGCGCCTGATGCTCCAGCCGCGTCCGCGCGATTAGATCATAGGCCTCGATCAGGTCGCGCGCACCGGACGCGGAAATCACCCCCGCCGCCTCGGCCGCTTGCAGCCGCGCGCGCGTATTGGCCGGGGCCAGCCGCCCGATCAGCGCATAGACCCGCGCCAGATCCGCCACCGGCACCACGCCCTGATGCTTCATGTCGATATGGTTCTTGTGCTCGCCCGACCGGATGGTCGCAAACCCTCGCAAGAGCCCCAAGGGCGGCGCGTGTTTTAGCGAATTCTGGATCATATGCGCCACAAAGATCGAGTTTTTCGCCGCCAGCGCCAGCGTCTCCTCCTGCAAGGCCGTGAAGAGCGCAGGCTCCCCGCCGATAGGCCGCAGGTCGAACATCACCGATGCCAGCATCTGCGCCATCGGATCGGGTCGCGCCACCCAAGCCTCGAAATACTCGCGCCACACCCGCACCGGCTGGCACCAGCGCGGATTGGTGGCCATCATGTCGCCGGGACAATAGACATACCCGCACCCGTCCAGCCCGTCTGAGACGAACTTCGCCAGGGCCGCGAAATAGGCCATGTCCGCCTCGGTCACCTCATCCGACAGGATCAGGCAATTGTCCTGATCCGATACCCCCGTCTGCTCCTGCCGCCCCTGCGATCCGCAGGCCAGCCACAGATAGGGCACCGGCGCCGGGCCAAGGCTCTGCTCGGCCAGCCACAACAGCCGCCGCGTCACCGTATCGGCAATGTCGGTGATCAGCCGCGTCACCACCTCATGCGCGTTATTCGCCCCGACAAGCTGCGCCAGCAGCAGCGGTATACGCGCTGTCACCGCCGCCAGCTGCGCCACATCCGTGGCCATCGCCGCATCGCGCACGAACTGCGCCGAAGACACCGCCTGAAACCGCGTCAGGTCGGTCTGCGTCACCATCCCCACCAGCGCGCCATTCTCGACCACCGGCAGATGCCCGATCCGCCGCTCCAGCATGATATGCAGCACATCCGACCCCAGCGCCGAGGGCGGCAGCGTCACCGGATCGCGCGTCATCACCGCGCCCACCGCCGTCTCGGGCGATATCCCCTCGGCCAGAACCTTGTTGGTGAAATCCCGCACCGTCACCAGCCCGGCAAAGCGCCCGCCTTCCGTCACCCCAAGGCTGGAAACCCGGTTATCCCGCATCAGTTCCGCCGCCGCCCGGATCGACAGCGTCGTCGGCACCGTGATCGGCTCATGCGCCATCAGGCTGGCCACCTTTTGCGCCGTCAGATCGGCATCGCGATGCTCCGCCCCGCGCCCGCGCTGAAAGAACCGCTCAAAGGAGGGAAACTCCGCGATCAGCCGCCGGAACTCGGCCACCGGCAGCATCAGCAGCACGCTATCCTGCGTCACCCGCGCCGTCGTCACCGCCAAACCGCTGCGCATCAGCCCGCGTTCGCCAAAACTGTTGCGCGGCCCCAGCAGGGACACAACCCCGCCCGAAGGTTCCAGCACCTCCACCGCGCCACGCTTCACCAGAAACAGGCCCCGCAGCGGCGCGCCTGCATGATAAACCTCTTCGCCCGCGGCATATTCCCTGCGGCTGAAGGAACCGGCGACACGCGCCAACTCGTCCTGCGGCAGGCCATCATAAGGATGCACCGTCTCAAGAAAGGCGATGATGGTCTTCAGCCCCTCATCCATCGCAAATTCCCGGCCAATCCCTGAGTGAAAAAGGGGAAAGCCCCGGCGACACGCGCCGGGGCTTTCGATCTTGCTTAGTGGGCCTGCGCCGCACCGGCACCTTTCGGCACGCGGATCGACTGGATCAGGTCCTGCACGTCCTGCGGCGGTGCCTTGGTCATCGAAGACACGGCGTAAGCCACCACAAAGTTCAGCAGTGCGCCGATCGGACCAAAGGCCGCGGGCGAAATGCCCAGCCAATGCGCTGCCGGCGTGTTCGGCAACATGTTCGTGCCGGGGATGAAGAACCAACCCAGGTAGAGGAAGATGTAGACCGACGTCGCAATCAGACCGACGATCATGCCGGCAATCGCGCCTTCCTTGGTGACCTTGGTGGAGAAGATCCCCATCATCAGCACCGGGAAGATCGTCGCAGCCGCCAGACCGAAGGCCAGC
>PNND01000031.1 GCA_013824045.1 Rhodobacter sp.
TGTCGAAGGCCACCTCGCCCTGATCGATTTCCTGCGCGGCACCAAGGGGCCGGATGCTGCCCTTGCCGAAATTGCGCCGCTGATCGCCGCGAATGCCGATGATCCGAAAGCGGATCTTTACAGCGCCCTGCAAGCCTCGATCACCTTTGAGACGGGCGATCCGCAGGTTGCCCTGAAACAGATCGCCGACCTGATCGCCGATGCCCCTGCCTCGGATCAGACCCGGCGCATCAAGGCGCTTTATGCCGGTATGCTCACCTCAATGGGGGATCAGCCCACGGCCGAAACCATCGTCGCGGAAATCCTTGCCGAAGACGCGTCGCATGTCGAAGCGCTTCTATTGCGCGCGGGCTGGCGGATCAGCGCCGATCAGACATCGGACGCGATCATCGACCTGCGCGCCGCCCTGAATCAAGATCCAAGCAATGCCCGCATCCTTGCTGCCCTGGCAGCGGCCTATCTGCGTGACGGGTCGGTGGACCTTGCCACGGAAACATTGGGCAAGGCGGTCGAAGTGGCGCCGCTGGAACCCAGCTATGCCCGCGACTATGGCCGGCTGCTGCAGGATCAGGGCCGAAGCGAAGTGGCGCGATCCGTGCTCTATCAGGCGTGGCAAAGCAATCCTGCCGATCTTGGCCTTGTGGAAATGCTGTCCGAGATTGCGCTGAACACAGCCGACTGGTCGCTTGCCGGGCAATTGCTGGGCCTTTTGCGATCATCCGAAGCGCCCGAGGCGCAATCGGCCGCGAACCAGTTGGAAAGCGCGGTCCTTCTTGCGCAGGATCGCGTCGACGAGGCCTTGGCCATTCTCGACGCCGAAATTGCTAAGGCCGAAGATCCGGCCCAATGGACGCTTCTGAAAGTTGATGCCCTGCTGGCCTCTGAGCGGCAGGATGAAGCGGCAGCGCTGCTGTCTGCGGCCATCGAAAATCAGCCTGACTCGCGTCCCCTGCTCTACCGTCAGGCCCTGCTGGATGAGGCCGAGGAGCGCCCCGACGCCGCCATCGCCATCTATCGCACCCTGCTGGCGTCAGATCCGGCGGATGAGCGGGCCGTCAGGTCGCTTTACGTTCTTCTCGAAGCGCAGGGCCAGTCCGACGAAGCCGGGAAGGTGCTCGAGGCAGGCCTCGCCGTGCGGCCCCAATCCATCGACCTACGATGGATACAGGCATCGCGCCTTCAGGCGCAGGGCGACGTGGCCGGTGCAATCGGCATCTACGAAGCGCTCTATGCGGAAAACAGCGCCAATCCCCTGATCGCGAACAATCTTGCCAGCCTGCTGTCGCAAACCGTGGACGATGCCGCCACCTTGGACCGGGCTTTCCGTATTGCCCGCCGCTTTCGCACATCCGAAGTGCCCGCGCTGCAGGACACTTATGGATGGTTGCTGCACCTGACCGGCGATTCTGCCGGTGCCCTGCCCAAACTGGAGGCCGCCGCGGCCGCGCTGACCGAGGATGCGTCGGTGCAGTATCATTACGGTGCTGTCCTTGCCGCTCTGGGCCGGACCGATGAGGCGAAGGTCGCCGTGACGCGCGCGCTTGATCTGGCCGTCGCCGCGCCGTGGCCGGGTGTGGATCGCGCTCGCGCCCTGCTTCAGGAACTGGACGCACCCAAGCCGCAGCCCTGAGGCCTGCAACCCGTCGGTGATTCTGCGCCAAATGGCAAAACAGGCGCATTTCACCGACCGCCGCACCCCAGAAGTGCGCCATTTGCAAAAACGCATGGCTCTCGCGAAAGCTGCATCCGCGCGGCCCGGGCGATCGGCAAACTCCCGCCAATCGGCCGCGCGGAATTCTGCTTCAACGGCCCAATTTCCGGCCATAATTCCGGATTTAGAACCAATCCTGCCCGATTTTTTCCACATTCTTGATCTGAGTGAGCGTTTTACACGCCCCCTTCGTTAACCTTCATGTATATTCGGTTTGTGGAAGTTCCCACTCTTCTGCTGCCACAGCTGCCAGGGGCCGGACGTGAAATTAGACGATACTTTTGATATGGTTGGGGCGGATATTGTTGCGCCCGTCAGCGTTTACGCAGCCTCCGCCGCAAAGGGCCGGAAGCGCCAGCGCTTCCTCTTCGCACGCGGCTTCGACATTGTTTTCGCTGTGCTTGCCGCGCCGATGGTGGTTTTCGTCGCGCTGGTCCTTCTGGTGCTGAATCCGATCTTCAATCCGGGGCCGCTGTTCTTTCGCCAAAAGCGGATGGGCAAGGATTGCACCTCCTTCCGGATGTGGAAATTCCGCACCATGCTGCCGTCATCGGTGGATGTGCGGTCTCATGACTCGCCGCTGGATCGTCACCGCATCACCAAGCTGGGCGCATTGCTGCGGAAATCGCGGCTGGATGAACTGCCCAATCTGATCAACGTTTTGAAGGGCGAGATGGCTCTGGTCGGTCCGCGCCCCGACGCGTGGGATCACGCCGTGGTCTATATCCGCACGATCCCGTTCTATCATCAGCGCTTTGCCGTCCTGCCCGGCATCACCGGGCTTGCACAGGTGCGGTCGGGCTATGCGGATGATTACAAGAGCGTCTGCCGCAAAGCGCGTCTCGATGCGATCTATGTCCGCAGCAGATCGCCGCGGATGGATATGGGCATCGTTCTTGCCACCGTCGTGGTCATGCTCACGGGTTTCGGTGCCCGATAAGGGGCACCCGACAGGGCAGGCACACCCGCCTGCCCGAAGCTGCGCGCCTCTTTTCAGGTAGACAGCTTGCAGATCCTTCGCACCGCCCTGTCTGGTTTTATCGCTACGGCGATCCTGCTCATCCTGCTGATCGTGGCGGATTTCTTTCAGCGGCTTCATCCCACGCTGGATGAGGCCGACCAGACCAGCCACGCCGTCGTCTTCACCGGCCAGTTCGACCGGATCGATACGGCCCTTGCGCTGTTCGATCAGGGTCGCATCACCAAACTGCTGATCAGCGGGGTGGGCATAGGCTCTGGTCTGCGGCCTGAAACGCTGGCCGATCAGTTCAACTTTTCTCCGGTCGCCCGCGCTGCGCTGCGCGCAGGCGATATCGTGCTGTCCCCGGATGCACAGGACACATTCCAGAACGCGGCTGAGGCGGCCTGTTGGCTGCGCGATCTGGACGCGCAGACGGGTGTTATCCTGATCAGCTCTGTCTCACATCTGCCACGCGCGTCGATCACCTTGGAACGGTCCCTGCCGCCCGGCATCCCGGTCTATCGCAGCGCGCCCCCTGTCACTGATACAGATCACGCGATCCAGAGAGAGGAGCTTGGCAAGTTCATCCTGTCTTGGCTCGCTTCTCTCAGGCCCGGCTTCAAGCAAAGCCCGGATCATCTGGCCCTGTGCAGGCCCGGCACGGCAACGGCCAATCCCTAATTTCCGGGAATCCCGAATATCCACGTCTGATACGGCAGATAGCATTTCTGGAAATGCGATGACAGCAACGCCCAGACCACAAGCACGGCCAAGAGGCCGATATAGGGGGCTGCAACCGCCAGAGCGCGCCCGTTGCGCATCGGAAGAAACGGCAGCCGCGCAAGGATCATCGCCTGAATCGGAATGAAGTAGTAATTCAGTCGGTCCGCAATCACGCTGGAAGCAGGCAGAACCACGAGCAAGCCCAGCATCATCAGCGAGCCGATCACGGCAAGCTTGTGATCGACCGGAAAGGTGATCTGCCACTTCCGGCGCAGAAACATCAAGAACCAGATCGCCACCAGCACCAGCAAGGCCACCCGATAAGCAGCCCCGGCGGCATCGACATCGGTGCCCACATAGCGGCTGGTGGCCGTGTTCACTGCATCCGTCGTCATTAGCGCAAGGCCACCGGGCAAAGCCAGCAACAGCGACAGCGCAATCCGCCCGCGCGACAGCCCGCCCGTGACCATCGGGGCCAGCAACAGAAAGACGATCGCACTGGAATGAAAGCCTGCCGCCAGCAGCACCAGACCCACAAAGCGTACAAGCCGCCGGTCGATGAACGCCAGATAGGCCAGACACATGATCCCGACCGCCACCCCCTGACGGATGCCGGACATCGGCATGTTCAGGATCAGCACCGGAAACAACAGCACCAGAAAGCCCAGCGCATCGGGCTGCCGCTTTGCCAGCTTGTGAATGCCGTAGAAGAACATGAAGGACGAAAACACGTTCAGCCAAGGATAGGGCAGCCCCAGCTTGACTTGCAAAGCGATGATGACCGTCCAGATCGGTTCGCGCGTGGCGATGGCCTCGGACACTGGCAATTGTCCAAAGACGTCATACTGGTTCAGATAGCCCGTCCAGTCACAGCCGACCTCATATCGGAAGGCCGAAAAGACGAACACCACCGCAAGCAGCAGCCAATACCCCCCCGGCGCGCGCGACAAGCGCAGAAACAGCATAGCGACATAGGCCAGAACATAGATCATCGGCTTTGCGTCTCCGCCGCGGCCCGCGCCAGCATTTCGGCCACGCGCGGCCCCCAGACCTGCAGGCTATAGCGGTCCTCGACCATCTTCCGACCTGCCTGTCCCATCTTCAGGCGCAAGGCCGGATCACCAAGCAGCGTCGACAGCGCCGCGCGCCATTCCGAATCCGTCTCGGCAAGAAAGCCGTTGACCCCATGCTGCACGATCTCGCGGTTCACCCCGACCGGCGAGGCGATGACCGGCAATCCGCAGGCCATGTACTGGATCAGCTTGTAGCCGCATTTTCCCCGCGCCCAAGGCGTATCCATCAGCGGCATCAGGCCCAGATCCATGTCCAGAATATCGGCCACTTCCCTGTCTTCCGACCATGGCCTGTTTTCCAGCAAGGGATGCACCCCCGCCTCTCGCCCGGCACCCACAGCCATGATCCGCGCCCCGGCCCTGCGTGCAACCTCGGTCAACATGGGCATCATCGGCAGCATGTATTCGGCCCATGTGCTGGGCGATCCGATCCAGCCTATCCGGGACGGACCGGACGCCCCCATGGCAGTCTTGGCGCGATAGAGATCAGTATCCACCACCGTCGGCACAATCTCCACCCAGCGTGCGCCGGCTTGGGTTGCCCGCTCCGCCAGATAGGCATTGCCAGCAGTGACAAGCGTTGCCGCCGCCATCAGGCGATCCAGCTTATTCCCCAGCACAGCACGCACCGCTGCATATCTGTGCCGGTCATACCGGTGAAACACCGCATCATCATAATCCACCGCAAAGGGAACACCCTTCGGCAGGGCCTGCCGCTCGATCACCCAAGGCAACCACGGCAAGGCTTCCTTTTCGATCCACAGCAGATCGGACCCTGCCACCCGGCGCAGGTCGCGCAGGCGCCGCCCCAGCGCCCGCAGCGCAATGCGCCCGGTCGGAGCGCCTGCATAGAGATGCAGCAGATAGTCATCCTCGAAATAGGCAAGATAGCTGGGCTCCAACCCGCCCCTTTGCAGATAGGGCTTGTAAAGCATGGTCCGCAGCCTGCTTGAGGCGCCCAGCGCCGCATATCGCGACAAGACCGAAAGACGAATTGTCATCGCCGCATCACTTCCCTGCTGCCATCATCGCCGCCCGTCCGCTGCTGCACCGATCACCTGCTCATACAGTGCCGCAAAGGCTGCCGTTCCAGCCTCAAGCGAAAAAAGCGCCTCTGCGGCCCCACGGCACCGCGCAGGCAAGCCGGGATCGGCCAAAAGGGCAAGCAACGCGTCCCATGCGGCCTGCATCTCCGGCGTGGTTGCGCCGCTAACCACCACGCCCACGTTGTGATCGCGAATGATCCGCGCGACATCGCCCACGCCTTCATTGGCGACCACAGGCAGGCCACTGCCCAGAACTTCGGCCATCCGTGTCGGAGAGCGCCCGAGTTCCGACACCTCCCCCCCAGCATAGAACATGACCGAAGCCATCTGCCCCTGCAGCACCTTCTGCACCTGTCCGGACTCCGCCGGGGCGATCTGCAGCCGCGCGCCCAGCGCGCCCGTCGGATCGACCGCCGCCCTCACCTGCGTGGGATCGTCCAGCGTCGTCACCTCGAATTGCAGGGCGGGGTCCTGTCGCGCCGCAACCGCAAAAAAGGCCGCCAGCCAGTCCAGCCGGAACCACCCGCTCAACACGGTGCCCAAACAGCCGATGACCGCCCGGGTCGGCGGCACATCTGCCGGAACGAAGCGGTCCAGATCGGCGCAGGTGGGGATCACGGCAACCGTCTGGCCCGCCATTTCCGCCGGATAAGCCCGGCCAAGATACTCCGCCCCCGCATGAGTCAGCGACACCACCGCCCCAGCCCTTTGCAGGCAGGCGCGTTCGGCGGCAAGGATCGCTCGGTTCAACAGCGACCCGCGCCGCAACCGCCCCGCTGTGATCAGTTCCTCTGGCCACAGCGCGCGCATGTCGAAAAGGAACGGCACATTTGCAAGGCGACCGACCACCATCGCTACCACCGCCGGGATGTAGGACCGGGCATGGATCAGCCGCGCATCCTGCCCGCGCACTTCGCGCTGCAGCAACCAAGCCATCCGGATCATGCTCAGCGCCGGGGCAACCAGTCTGGGCCGCCGCTGAAACCGCTGCGGCAACCAGCGGATCCCAAGCCGCTCACAGGCGGCCTGCACCTCTGCCACTCGCTCGGCATCCGACCAGTCCTCATCCTTTTCATAGGTGATCAGCGTGATCCGGTAGTGCTGCGACAACCCCCGCAGATAGCCAAAGACCTGGCTTTGCCCCAAAGGTTCCAGCAGCCCGTTGCGGGTGACATAAACGGTCGCGATCACGTCAGGCCCACCAGATCAAGATACTTGCGTGCCGCGATGTCCGGTGCGAATTCGGCGGCCCGCGCCTTCAGCGCGTCCCGGTCCACCGGTGCAGAAAGCGCCGCGGTCATAGCCTGCGCCAGCGCCTGCTCATCCCGCACCGGCACGAGATATCCCCAGCGCCCGTTGCCCAGAATCTCAGCCGGGCCCGCGGGGCAGTCCGTCGAAACGACCGGCAGACCGAAGGACAAGGCCTCGACCAGAACATTGCCAAAGCCTTCACGGTCGGACGACAGCACGAAGAGATCGGCCGTCGCATAGACTGCCGCAGGATCGGCCTGAAATCCGGCGAAGATCACGCGTTCCCCCAAACCCAAGTCGGCCACCAGCGCGCGCAACCTGCCCTCTTCCGGCCCCTGCCCCACAATCATCAACCGTGCCTGCGCCCCCGGCACCCGGGCAAAGGCCCGCAGCAGAAGCGCATGGTTCTTCACCGTCTTCAGGCTGCCCACTGTCAAGATGCGGGGGCCGTGGCTGTTCCACAGCGCATTGGCCGCCGCCATATGCACATCGCCGGGCGGGGCGAGCCGCCGCAACGGATTGTAGATCGCCACAATCCTAGAAGGGGCCATACCCGACAGCCGCGCCATATCCTTGGCCACGCCAGCAGACACCCCCATGCGCGCATCGGCCAGCCGGTACCCCAGCCAAGATGAGCCGCGCAGTATCAGACGATGGGCCCATCCCCATCCCTCGTACTGTGCCGACAGCATCCCGTGTTCGCTGATAATGACCCGGCACCGATGCCCCGACAGTCTTTGCGCCAGCGGTGCGATCACCGTCAGGGGCCACATCGCCGCTACCACCACATCCGGCCGGCTTTCCCGCAGATATGCTGTCAGTTTGAACAGCACCTGCCGCGCCCGTGGCGCCGCAAAGTCGGCCACTGAAAATGCAGCCTCGGCCTCGGCCAGAAAATCGCCGGATCGCTGCATCAGGGCGAAGTCCACCTCGTGGCCCATGGCTGCAAAGGCATGGCCCAGATCCAGGCTCACCCGTTCCGCGCCACCGCCGCGCAGATCAGGAAGGAGGATACAGATCTTCACCACAGCCTCCAGACCGGGCAACCCGGCACCAGCAAGCACCGCGCCATGACGTGCGACATTCTCTTTGCCCGCGCATCACGCATCCACTCGCCCCATCGCACCGATTGCTGCCGCGGCGACTTTGGCCAGTCTGCCGCGCGGCCGATCGACCCTCGGGGAAAAGGGGCGGTAACTGATCGGGTCAAAGAGTTCGTTCAACACAGGCTCCGTCGCAGAAAAAGGAGGCCATCATCCCTGCTGCCAAAGGCAGGCGGGAATGGACATGCAAGAAACGGGAATCACGAAGGCGCAAAGGCCCGGAACCGGACAGCGCCGTTGGCCCCAAGCATTCGCCGGTATGCCCTCCTATTCCAAAAAGAAAGCATCAATTCAAACCCCAAAGCTCTTTATAGGCCGGATTTCCCGCCATGAGTGGCGACGGGTCCGGCACGATCACATGGTTGCGGTCCCCCGACATGCGCAGATGATGTCGTCGCCGCCGCAGAATTTCCCGAACACCGGGCGTGCGGTTCAACAGCCGGGCCACATGCTCCATCACAGGCGAGGTGTGACGATAGCCGATTAGGGATTCGAAAGGCGCCAGATCCACAGCTGACGGGCTTAGGACGCGCAGGTGATTGACCAAACCCCGTGCATGAAATGCGGCGAAATCATCGGCGCAGAATTCAACGGGATCGTTGCCGCCCAGAATGCCCCGCGCGGCACCAAGGTCGATGGCATAGCACAGCGTCGACCGCACGGATTGGGCTTTCATGGGCGCCACCAGCAGGCTTTGCCCAAAACGGCGCGCACCATGCGCGGAATACAGGTTCTGCTGCTGGTTCGGGCTGTGGAACGAAATGACCTCACCCGGCCGCAATTCGGAAAGAACCCCGCGCGCCAGATCATCGAAATCTTCAGGCAAGGCCGCATCATCCTCGATCACCACAGCCTGCGGAATGGAGTCGGCAACCATGATCCGATAGGCCGCCAGATGAGACAGCGCGCAGCCCAACTCGCCCGGCAGAAGGCTGGCCCGGTGTGGCAGATCGGGGGTGGCCGCCAGAACGTCGCGCCCCACGATGCCAACAAGGCGCGGCGTCTGCTTGGACCGCGCGGCGAGATGGCGCGTGATATGGTCATATCGCTGGCGAAAGGCGGGATGGGCCACAACAAACAGGGCAAAGGACACACTCATTTCGGTTTGCCCGCCACTCGCATCGCTGGCCTCTGGCCCCCCTGCATCCCCCGGCGCGCTGCCGAGACGGGCCATCGCAGCGGCACCCTGTCTTTCGCCCGAATAGCAAACACCTGTCCTGCCTTCATCCGTCTGTCGTTTGGCCCCGTGGCAAAACCCGCGTTCCAAAGCCCTGTGTCAGGCCCGCCAGCGGCGCAACCGGGGCGCCCCTGCGGTGAAGATCGACCCGACGCCACGGGAAGTATTAATTATCATTTAGATCAATGGAAAGGCTTGATTGCCCTTGCGGGGGTGCCGCCGCTGCCGTTCTGCGCTGTCCGCAACCGCCCCTTAGCGCTGCAAAAGGCGATAGGCCAACCGACCCGCCCATTCCTTCAGCGCGATGTTGAGCAGGTCCAGATTCTTGGCCAGATCCCAACCGATCCCGTCACCGACAGTGCCGCTGCGATAGTCCACCGGATAGGGCACGAGCCCAGTCCATCCCGCCGCACGAAAGCTCTGGACCGCGCGCGGCATGTGAAAGGCGCTGGTCACCAGCACCCATGTGTCCCCGTCTGCGGGCCGCACATCGACAAGGCTGCGGCGCGCGTTTTCTGCCGTCGTGCGTGATTGGCCTTCCAGCACCATCCGCGACGAGAAAACCCCATGCCGCTCCAAAAAGGCTGCTGCCACCTGAGCTTCAGACAGCCCGACACCACCGACATCGCGCAACCTGCCTCCGCCACCCGTCACGATCACCCGCGCCTCGGGGAACCGCCGGGCCAGTTCGGCCACTGCCATCAGCCGCTCACCCGCCGCGCCTAGTTGCGCCCCACCCCAGTGGCGGCTGGCCGCCATATCCTCGGCCCCACCAAGCAGAATTATCCCCCGCACCTGAGCCAGCGGCGGGTCTGCGGGAAATGTGGCCTCAAGCGGCCGCAGTATGGCCGCCCCGATGGGAAAGACCGCCAGCACCACCAGGCCACCAAGAAGCGCAGCCGTCAGCCCATGCGCCAGCCCCTTTCGGCCCCGGATCTGCGCCAGCAAGGACAGCAGGGCGAAGGCTACAAGCCATGTTTCCACCCGCAGCATCGCCCCGACCAGCTTGCCGATGATGAAAACCGCCGTCTCCATCCCGCATCACCCCCGCGCCGTCACGTCGCGCAGCGCCTGATGATAGGCGGCCAGCACCAGCTTTTCGTCAAACTCGCGCTCCATCTTGCGTCGTCCGGCTGCGCCCATATCGGCGCGTTCCTGCGACGACAGGCACAGAAAGCGGCGCATCGCATCCGCCAGACTCGACGCATCGCGGGGCTGGCACATGAACCCGGTGACATCGGCATCCACCACCGCACGGCACCCCGCCACATCGGTCGCGATCACCGGTCGCGCCATGGCCGATGCCTCGATCAGGGTACGCGGCGCGCCTTCGCGGTATGAGGGCAGGACCACGCAATCCGCCGCCTGTACCACGGGCCGGACATCTGTCCGCGTGCCGAGATAGTCGATGATCCCTTCCTCGACCCAGCCCTGAACCTCATCCAGATGGATTGCCGTCCGGTTCTGCACCCCGGCAGGGCCGAGCAATTGAAATCGCGCCTGCGGATACTCTGCCTTGATGCGGCGCGCGGCCTCGACATATTCGATCACGCCCTTGTCGCGCAGCAAACGGGCCACCATCAGAAAGACCGGCGCCTCGGGCGGATGCGCGGGCATCGGAGCTGCCGCGTAATGGATCAGATCGATCCCTGTTCCGGGCAACACCCACGCCTGTCCCGGGCGCAGCATGCCGCGCGCCTCGAACAGCGCGCCGTCATCATCATTTTCAAAGAACACCACCGGCAGCGCCCGGAACGCCGCCCGATACAGCGTCTCGGCCACGCGCTGCAAAAGCCAGCCGGACAGGAACGCCGTACCCAGCCCGGTCACATTCGGAACAAAGGGCACACCGGCCAGACGCGCGGCCAATCCGCCAAACACATTGTTCTTGATCGTAAAGCTCAGAACGGCATCCGGCCGCCATTGGCGAAAGATCGCCCGGAACCGCCACAGGAGGGCCAGATCGGCAACCGGATTCAGGCCCCGGACATCCATCTTCAACGGCACCACCGTGCAGCCAAGACCCTGCAGCTTTGACAGCATGTCATCGACCGGGGCCACGATCGTGACCCGGTGACCCGCCGCAAGCAGAGACTCGACGATGGGGCGGCGAAAGTTCCAGATGTTCCACGCCGCATTGGCCGTGATCATCACATGCAAAGGGCGGCCCTCACCACGCCCTGACGGGCCCTCCGCCCGCGAGCCATGACTGTCCTGCATGGGTCAGTCCAGCGGTGCTGGGCGGGCCCGGAACATCGGCAGATGCGCGACATCGTCTTTGTCCGCAGGCGCCAAAAGCGCCTGCCCGCCAAAGAAGACACCATCATTGATGACCTGCATCACCGTCATCTTGTCGACCTGCGGATTGCCCTTGCTGAAAGCATAGACCATCGAGAAATCGCACAGCTGGTTGACAAGCCGCGCCAACCCACCCGTCCGCTCATGCACAAGGTCAACCGCTTCATCGGTGAACAATTCATGATTGCCGCCCACGGCCTTCAGCCGATGGCGCACATATTCCCCCGTGGTCGCGGCATCCATAGCGGGCAAATGGCACGCCGCGCCGATTCTTTGTGCAAGCGGCTGAAGCGTCGAATTGACGATTCGCTCACGCAAGCCGGAATGCCCCACCAGAAACACCTGCAGCAACTCATCCGTACCGGTGTTCATGTTGGTCAGGGTGCGAATCTGTTCCAATGCCTGATCAGACAGGTTCTGCGCCTCGTCGAACACCAGCACCACCCGCCGCCCGGCGGCATATTCTTGGATCAGACGCTCCTCGAAGCGGGAGAAAAGCTCCACCATGCTGTCATCCGGCTCTGCCGGTTCACCCAACGCCAACAGCACCCAAGGCAGCACATCCTCGGCCTTGCCGCGCACTTGCGACACAAGACCGAAGACCACGTCATCACCCACATTCCGCAACAAATGCTGCACCAGCAGCGTCTTTCCTGCCCCCACCTCACCGGTCACAAGCGTGATCGGCGCCCGTGTCACGATCGCATATTCCATCAGCGAATAGGCCCGCCGATGGGTGATCGACCAGAACAGCATGTCAGGATCAGGCGCGATGGCGAAGGGCCGGGCGTTCAGCCCGAAATACCCGGTATAGATGTCGAGGATACTACCCATCTGCGCACTCGTCCCTTCCAGTTTCATGCCACAGGCCGAGGGAACATCCGCGACCTGTTTACTTCACTGCTCTTGTGCCTTGTAGTATCGTAAAATTAAACCTGATTAATCAAGCACGGCCAGAACATGCACAGTCCCGAAGGGACCCACCCGCTCTCGGATACCTTTCCCATGCAAGTTGCGGGCCTTTTCTGGCTTGCGCTGTCGTTGATCGGCGCTTTTGTGCTGTTCTGGCCGGGCATCGCCTTGCTGCTCAGCGTGTGGCAAACGCCGGAATACAGCCACGGTCCGCTTATTCCTGTGCTCTCCGGCCTGCTTTTCCTGCGTCAACTCAAGACCGAACCCATCGAACGCGGCCCGGTGAACCGTTGGCCGGGTCTTGTCCTGATGGCGGTGTCGGTGTTCTTCGGGATCCTTGGCCAGATGGTGGAAACACCGATGGTCACCGCAACGGCGCTGATCCTGTGGTTCGGTGCCATTCTTCTGATCTGCTTTGGCTGGGATCAGGGAAAGCGTTTCTGGCCGCCGATCCTGCATCTGGGCTTCATGCTGCCGCTACCGAGTTCAACCTATTACACCGTGTCGATCACGCTGCAGCTTATCTCGGCCGAACTGGGCGTCTGGTTGCTGCGGCTGGCCGATGTGCCCGTCTTTCTGGACGGTTACATCATCGATCTCGGCGTCATAAAGATGCATGTGGCCGAGGCTTGTTCGGGCCTGCGCTACCTGTTCCCCATCCTCAGCTTTTCCTACATCTTCGCGATCCTGTATCGTGGGTCCTTCACCATGAAGGCCATCATGTTGCTGTCGGCCGCCCCCATAGCCGTGGTGATGAACTCGGCGCGGATCGCCATCGCCGGGCTGATCGTGCAGTATCAGGGGCCAGAGCATCTTGAAGGGTTTTCGCATTTCTTCGAAGGCTGGGTGATCTTCATCCTGTCCGTCCTGATGCTCTTTGGCCTTGCCCGCGTGCTTCTGGTCTTTCAGCGCCGGAACACCACACTGGTCGATGCGCTTGATCTGGATTTTTCCGGTCTGGTCCCTCAGGCCCGCCGTATCCTGCTGATCGAACCGTCGCGCGCGCTGGCCGTGTTTGCCCTTGTCACGGTGGGGGCTGCGGTGCTGTGGCAGGTCTTCCCCACAGTGCGCACCATCGAACCCGCCCGGGCCGAGCTTGGCTCTTTCCCGACCCAGATCGGCAGCTGGTCAGGCGGTGACCGCCAGTCCCTTGATCCCGCCGTGGCCGAGGCGCTGCAGGCGCAGGATTATGCCCTCATGACCTATACCTCCGGACCTGATGCCACGGTGGAGGTCTTCACCGCATGGTTCCGCGACCAGACAACCAGTGGCGCCCACTCGCCCGAGGTCTGCCTTCCCAATGCAGGCTGGGAATTCGCCTCGTTCGACCGCCGCGATATCGGCGCCGAGATGGGCCTGAACAAACCCTTCCCCATCAACCGTGCCATGATCCAGAAGGGTGAAGACCGCTTGCTGGTCTATTACTACTATCTGCAGAACGGCAGGCAGGTCGCGTGGGATTTCGGGTCAAAGCTCTGGCTGCTCTGGGACAGCGTGCTTTACGGGCGCAAGGATGGCGGGCTTGTCCGCCTTGTCACCCCAATCGCCCGAGGCGAGTCCGAGGCAGCCGCCGATCTGCGGCTGCAGGACATGGCCCGCGAACTGGACAGCCGCCTGCCGCGTTTCTTCCCCGGCCGCGACTGACAAAGACCGCCAGAGCCTTGCGCGCCCCGCAACCTGCGGCGGCTCCACAATGGCACAAAGACTGTGCATCCCGGGCCCTTTCCCTGCGTCACCCGCAGGTCTACCGCTACACAGAGCCCGTCGTGCCACAGGAGATCCGCGATGCACACCGCCGCCGCCCCGATTGAGATCGGTCAGGTCACGCTCACCGTGCATGACCTTGCCCGCAGCGCCGATTTCTACGCCCGCGCGCTTGGCCTGTCGAAGCTGACGGCCGATGCCGCACAGATCACCCTTGGCGCGGGCGACCGGTCGCTGATCACGCTCATCGCCGATCCCGCCGCACGCGCCCGCTCCCCGCGCGAGGCGGGCTTGTTCCACACCGCTTTCCTGCTGCCCGACCGCCCTGCTCTTGCCCGCTGGCTCCACCACGCCGCCACCACCCGCCTGCCCCTTCAGGGCGCATCCGATCACAAAGTGTCCGAGGCGATCTACCTTGCCGATCCCGAAGGCAACGGGATCGAGGTCTATGTCGACCGTCCCCGCGCGCAATGGACGGCGCGCGACGGTGCCATCCAGATGACGACTGACCCGCTCGACCTTGCTGATCTCGCCGCCGCCGCCGATGGACCTTGGACAGCCGCACCGGATGGCACCGTGGTGGGCCATGTCCACCTGCAAGTGGGCGATGTTGCACAGGCGCAGGCCTTCTATACCGGTACGCTCGGCTTTCCCGTAACCGCCACCTATCCCGGTGCGGCCTTCTACGGATCGGGCGGCTATCACCATCACTTCGCCACCAATGTCTGGAACAGCCGCGGCGCAGGCCCCCGCACCCCCTCCACCGGCCTGACATCGGTGGAAATCCTTGCCGATGCAGCGTCTGTCGCGGCGATTGCGGCCAAGACTGGCGGTCAGACCACGCTCATTGATCCTTGGAACACGCGCATCACCCTGTCGGAGAAACGCTGATGCTCGTGAACGGCAAATGGGTGGCGAAATGGGATCCGGTTCAGGCCAAGGATGAACAGGGCGGCTTCGTGCGGCAGGTGTCCACCTTCCGCAACTGGATCACCCCCGATGGCAGCGCAGGCCCTGCTGGCCAGCCGGGTTTCCGTGCCGAAGCAGGCCGCTACCACCTCTATGTGGCACTGATCTGCCCTTGGGCCTGCCGCACGCTGATGGCGCGCAAGCTCAAGCAATTGGAAAACGTCATTTCCATTTCCGTCGTCGAACCCGAACTTACCGATGAAGGCTGGCGCTTTGCCGCCGGGGCAGATGCGGTGAACGGGTCTACTTACATGCACGAAATTTATACCCGCGCCGATCCGGCGGTGAACGGCCGCGCCACCGTGCCGGTCCTGTGGGACAAGCAGACCCGCACCATCGTCAGCAACGAAAGCGCCGATATCCTGCGCATCTTCAATTCAGGCTTCGGCACCCTCGCCCGCGGCCCCGACCTCTACCCCGCCGATCTGGCAGCCCAGATCGACGCGCTGAATGACGCGATCTATCCCGCGCTGAACAACGGCGTCTATCGCGCGGGCTTTGCCACCACACAGGCCGCCTATGAAGCGGCCTTCCACGATGTCTTTGCCATGCTCGATACGCTGGAGGCCCGCCTCTCCGATGGCCGCAACTGGCTGCACGGCGACCGCTTCACCGAAACGGATATCCGCGCCTTCGTCACCCTCGCCCGCTTTGACGCCGCCTATCACAGCCTGTTCAAATGCAACCTGCGGCGGCTGGCCGATTACCCCAACCTGTCCGCCTATACCGCCCGCATCTACGCCCTGCCCGGCATCGCCGAGACGGTGAACGTCGACCACATCAAGCGAGGCTACTATTCGATCAAGGCGCTCAACCCCAACGGCATCGTCCCGCTTGGTCCGGACCTGCGCTGGATGGCACAGCCGCGAAAGGCAAAGGACTGACCCGCCACCCTATCCGGCCACAACCACCCCGGTTCCCCATTCGGCACATTTCCGCGCCAGTTCGGGCGGCAGGGGCTGATCCGTGAACAACGTTGTGACCTCAGACAGCGATGCCAGCCGCGCCGGGGCGCTGCGGTCCAGCTTGGAATGGTCGCAGACCAGAAACACCTTGCGTGCCTGCCGGATGATCGCCTTTGACACGCGCACCTCGGCCAGATCGAAATCCAAAAGGTCGCCGTCCTGATCCAGCGCCGACGCGCCGATCACCGCGTAATCCACCTTGAACTGCTCGAAGAACTGCGTGGTCAATTCCCCCACCAGCCCGCCATCCGACCGCCGCAGTGCACCCCCCGCCACCATGATCTCGCAGCCCGGATTGGCGGCCAGCGTATTGGCCACGTTCATGTTGTTTGTCACCACCGTGATGTTGCGATGGGTCAGCAATTCCCGCGCCACCGCCTCGGTTGTGGTGCCAAGGTTCATGATCAGCGAACAGTTTTCCGGGATCGCCGCCGCACAGGCCCGCGCGATGGCCGACTTCGCCGCCTCGTTCATCTGGCGGCGCTGCTCATAGCCCAGATTGGTCACCCCGGTGCGCGGCACCGCGCCACCATGCACCCGGTCCAGATGGCCCATATCCGCCAGATCCGTCAGGTCGCGCCGGATCGTCTGCAGCGTCACATCAAAGCGCTGCGCCAGATCCTCCACCACCACCCGCCCCTCGGCGCGGGCAATCTCAAGGATCTCGGTCTGACGGAAGCTCAGCGCCATTCCGGCTTTCCTTTTTCTTCACTCGTGATCGCCCACCTTCGGAAAGGAAAGCCGGGCAATCAAGACGAAAAAGTTTCTGCATGCGCGCGCGGCATTCATGCCGCATCGCAGCGTGAAAATGCGCGTATCGGGCCCAAGTTGCTGAAATCTGGCCATTTCCCCTACGTCACTTGCGCGCAAATGTTCGCTTCAATAAGAAACGCGCAAATCCGAAAAATGGGCATTGACCTATGACAAAGATTCGTACCAACCTGCCCCCGCTAGGGAGGAGACTGGCGTGACACCGAAGAACAGGCCCGATGTGGCCGACCTCTTCATTATCGGCGGCGGCATCAACGGATGCGGCATCGCCCGCGACGCAACAGGTCGCGGTCTGTCGGTGGTGCTTGCCGAACAGGGCGATCTGGCGCAGGCCACATCCTCTGCCTCCACCAAGCTATTCCATGGCGGCCTGCGCTATCTCGAATACTTCGAATTCCGTCTGGTGCGTGAGGCATTGGAGGAACGCGAAACCCTGCTCGTCGCAATGCCGCATATCAGCTGGCCCATGCGTTTCGTGCTGCCCTACCACCCCGACATGCGCTTCGAAGGCGATACCCCCACGGGTCGCCTGCTGGCCCGCCTGATGCCGTGGATGAAGGGCCGCCGTCCTGCTTGGCTGATCCGGCTTGGCCTGTTCCTCTATGACACGCTTGGTGGCCGCAAGATCCTGCCCGCCACCCGCACGTTGGACCTGACCAGCGATCCCGCCGGCAAGCCTCTGCAATCGCGCTTCCGCCACGCCTATGAATATTCCGATTGCTGGGTCGAGGATTCCAAGCTCGTCTCCCTCAACGCCCGCGATGCCGCTCAGCGCGGTGCCACCATCATGACGCGCACCCGCGTTGTATCGGCCACCCGCACGGGCGAGATGTGGGAAATTACCACCGACGGCCCCGATGGCCAGCAGGTCCATCATGCCCGCGCGCTGGTCAATGCAGGCGGACCGTGGGTCGAAGACGTGATCCGCAATGTCGCGCGGATCAATTCCTCCGAAGGCGTCCGCCTCGTGCGCGGGTCGCATATCGTCACGAAAAAACTCTACGATCACGACCGCTGCTATTTCTTCCAAGGCACCGATGGGCGGATCATCTTTGCGATCCCCTATGAGCAGGACTTCACCCTGATCGGCACCACGGATCAGGATCACAAGGGCGCGCCCAAGGATGCGGTCTGTTCCGATGCCGAACGCGACTACCTCTTGAACTTCGCGAGCCAGTATTTCGCCAAGCCCGTCACCGTAAAGGATGTGGTCTGGACATATTCCGGCGTCCGCCCGCTCTACAACGATGGGGCGAAATCGGCCACGGCGGCCACCCGCGATTACGTGCTCTCGCTCGATGGCACGGGCGCGCCGCTCCTTAACGTCTTTGGCGGCAAGATCACCACCTATCGCCGCCTTGCCGAATCCGCGCTGGAAAAGCTGACCCCATACTTCCCGCAAGCCAAAGGGCCGTGGACAGCCCGCGTCGCCCTGCCGGGCGGGGATTTCCCGCATGACGGCGTGGCCGCGCTGACCGCATCGCTCAAAGCCAACCACCCTTTCCTGTCCGACTACTGGGCCTCCCGCCTGATCCGCGCCTATGGGTCCGAGGCGGCCACCCTCCTGCACGGCGCGCAATCCGCCGCCGATCTGGGCCAGGATTTCGGCGGCACCCTGACCGAGGCCGAGGTGCGCTGGCTGATGCAGCATGAATTCGCCCGCGCTGCCGCAGATATCGTCTGGCGGCGCACAAAGCTTGGTCTGCGCATGACCAAGGAACAGATCGCCGCGCTGGACGATTTCATGGCGGGCGCAGCAACCCACGGGGCAATCAGCCCCGCGGCAGAATAAGGGGGACGGATGGCGCTGGAACTGAAAGCCATCAGCCGGGTTGTGAAGGGGCAGGTCCATATCCACCCCACCACCCTGACGCTGGAAAAAGGCACCATGAACGTGCTGCTTGGCCCCACCTTATCGGGCAAGACATCGCTCATGCGGCTGATGGCGGGGCTGGACGCGCCAACCACCGGCACGCTGCATTGGCACGGGCAGGATGTGACCGGCCAGCGCGTGCAGGACCGCAAAGTCGCCATGGTCTACCAGCAATTCATCAACTACCCGGCGATGAGCGTTTACGACAACATCGCCTCCCCGCTGCGCCTGATGCGCAAGTCCAAGGCCGAGATCGACCGCGCGGTGAAAGAAACCGCTGAAATGCTCAAGCTCACCCCGATGCTGGACCGCAAACCGCTGGAACTGTCGGGCGGCCAGCAGCAGCGCTGCGCGCTCGCGCGGGCCTTGGTCAAGGGCGCGGGACTGGTGCTGCTCGATGAACCGCTGGCGAACCTCGATTACAAACTGCGCGAAGAACTGCGCGCCGAAATTCCCCGCATTTTCGAAGAATCCGGCGCGATCTTCGTCTATGCCACCACCGAACCGGAAGAGGCCCTCCTCCTCGGCGGCAACACCGCCACGCTTTGGGAAGGCCGCGTCACGCAATTCGGCTTCACCCCCACCGTCTATCGCCAACCCGCCGATGCCACCACGGCGCGCGTCTTCAGCGACCCGCCGATGAACTTTGTTCCCTGCTCCAAGGCAGGCCACCGAATCAACTTCGGCGGCCATGCCAATGCCCCCGCCGATGGCCCCTTCGCCGCGCTGCCAGATGGCCACTATATCGCCGGCTTCCGCGCCAACCACCTGCACCTGAACACCCATTCCGGCACGGCGGTGGAATTCCGCTGCACGCTGGGGGTAACGGAAATCACTGGATCGGAAACCTTCCTGCACCTGACACATGGCTCTGACCGCTGGGTCGGGCTTGTGCACGGCGTGCATGACCTGACCGCCGGGCATGAGGTGAGCGTCTGGCTTGACCCCGCCCATGTCTATATCTTTGATGCCGAAGGTCGCCTCGCTGCGCCCGCGGCCTATGCGGCGGCAGCCTGACCCATGGCACAGATCACCCTCAAGAACCTCGCCCACAGCTACTATCCCAACCCGCGCGGCGACCATGACTTCGCGCTCAAGGAAATGGATCACGTCTGGCAGGATGGCGGGGCCTATGCGCTCTTGGGCTCCTCCGGCTGCGGCAAGACCACGCTTCTCAACATCATCTCGGGCCTTCTGCGCCCGTCGCAGGGGCGCGTCCTGTTTGGCGACAAGGATGTGACCGACTCGGAAACCGCCGAACGCAATATCGCGCAGGTCTTCCAGTTCCCGGTCGTCTACGACACGATGACGGTGCGCGACAACCTTGCCTTCCCGCTGCGCAACCGGGGCATGGACGCGGCCTATATCCAGGCCCGCGTTGCCCAGATCGCAGCCATGATCGGCATGGAAGCGACGCTGGACCGTAAGGCCCGCGGCCTGACGGCGGATGCCAAGCAGAAGATCAGCCTTGGTCGCGGGATGGTGCGCGAGGATGTGAACGCCATCCTTTTCGACGAACCCCTCACCGTGATCGACCCCCACATGAAATGGGAACTTCGCACCCAGCTCAAACAGCTGCACCGCGAATTCGGCCATACGATGATCTACGTCACCCATGACCAGACCGAGGCGCTCACCTTTGCAGACAAGGTGGTGGTGATGTATGATGGGCGTGTGGTACAAATGGGCACTCCCGAAGAGCTGTTCGAAACCCCTGCGCACACTTTCGTGGGCTATTTTATCGGCTCGCCAGGCATGAACCTGCTGCCTGCCGACGTCCGGGGCAACACCGCGCATCTGCAAGGCGCGGCTGTGCCGCTGGGTGCGGCCTACGGGCCAATCACGGGCCGCACCCAGATCGGCATCCGTCCCGAATATGCCGTGCTCACCCAAGGCGATGGCCTGCCCATCACCATCAAGCGGGTCGAGGATGTGGGCCGCCACCGCATCATCCGCGGCGACGTCGTGGGCAGCACAGTCAACGTGATCGCGCCCGAAGGCATGGCCGTGGGCGCGGACCTCACCCACGTCCGCTTCACGCCCGACCGCATCAATGTCTATGCCGACGACTGGCGCGTCGCACCGCTCGGGGGGGCCGCCTGATGGAAAAGACCCAGAACAACAAGGCTTGGTTCCTTGTGCTGCCCGTTCTTGTGGTGGTGGCCTTCTCGGCCATCATCCCGCTGATGACCGTGGTCAACTATTCGGTCAACGACACCTTCGGAAACAACGAATTCTTCTGGGTGGGCCTCGAATGGTTCGAGGAAATGGTCACCTCCGACCGCCTGCACGAAGCGCTCGGCCGCCAGATCCTCTTCTCTGCCATAATCCTTGCGATCGAAGTGCCCTTAGGCATCTACATCGCGCTGAACATGCCGAAAAAGGGCGTCTGGGCCTCGGTCTGCCTTGTGCTGATGGCGCTCCCCTTGCTGATCCCCTTCAACGTGGTGGGCACCATCTGGCAGATCTTCGGCCGCGTCGATATCGGCCTGCTGGGCCATTACCTCGCGGAACTCGGCATCGACTACAACTATACCAACGACCCGTTCGACGCCTGGGTCACTGTCATCGCCATGGATGTCTGGCACTGGACGTCGCTCGTGGCCCTTCTCTGCTACGCTGGCCTGCAATCCATCCCGCAGGCCTATTATCAGGCCGCCCGCGTGGATCAGGCCTCCCGCTGGGCCGTCTTCCGCTACATCGAACTGCCCAAGATGGCGGGCGTCCTGCTGATTGCCGTCCTTCTGCGCTTCATGGACAGCTTCATGATCTATACCGAGCCTTTCGTCGTCACCGGTGGCGGCCCGGGCAGTTCCACCACCTTCCTCTCCATCGACCTTGTGAAGATGGCGGTCGGCCAATTCGACCTCGGCCCCGCCGCCGCCTTCTCGATCATGTATTTCCTCGTGATCCTGCTGGTGAGCTGGGTGTTCTACACCGTGATGACCAATCTCGACAAAGAAGAGGGCAAGTAACATGCGCCTGCGCGGCTCCGCCCTAGTAATGACGCTGTATCTGCTGTTCCTGCTGATCCCGATCTATTGGCTCGTTAACATGAGCTTCAAGACCAATACCGAGATCACCTCGACCTTCACCCTCTTCCCGCATGACTTCACGATCCAGAACTACGTGACGATCCTCACCGATCCGTCTTGGTACATGGGTTATGTGAATTCGATGATCTACGTGACCATGAATGTGGTCATTTCCCTGACGGTTGCGCTGCCCGCCGCCTATGCCTTCTCGCGCTACAGCTTCATGGGCGACAAGCACCTGTTCTTCTGGCTGCTCACCAACCGCATGGCCCCGCCTGCCGTGTTCGCCCTGCCCTTCTTCCAGCTCTATTCCTCGGTCGGGCTGTTCGACACCCACATCGCCGTGGCGTTGGCGCATTGCCTCTTCAACGTCCCTCTCGCGGTCTGGATCCTCGAAGGCTTCATGCGCGGCGTGCCGAAGGAAATCGATGAGACCGCCTATATCGACGGCTACAGCTTCGGGCATTTCTTCGTGAAGATCTTCATGCCCCTCATTGCAAGCGGAATCGGCGTCGCGGCCTTCTTTTGCTTCATGTTCTCATGGGTGGAACTGCTCCTGTCGCGCACGCTCACCTCGGTCAACGCCAAACCCATCGCCGCCACCATGACCCGCACGGTGTCAGCCTCCGGCATGGACTGGGGCGTGCTGGCTGCGGCGGGCGTGCTGACCATCGTGCCGGGCGCTTTGGTGATCTACTTCGTGCGCAACTACATCGCCAAGGGCTTTGCCCTGGGTCGCGTGTGACGGGGGGGAACAACAATGACCAAAACCCGCTGGAACACGATCTACGTCACCATCTTTGCAGCGCTTGCGGCGGTGCTTGCGGCCCTCTTTGCTGCCGTGCCGCGCACGGAAGACGGGATCGACTGGTTCGCCCCAATGATCGCCGGCGGTTGGATGGCCTGGACCCTTCCGATTGCGCTGTTCTTCTACGTCATCGCCTGCCTGCTGATCCTCTTCACGCTTCTGGCGATCCGCTACCCCGAAACCCCGCGCCGCGGCATTCTGCGGATCGAAACCACGCGCGGCGACCGGCTTTTCATCTCGCTCTTGGGCTCGGCCTTCATCTGTGTCGGCTGGCTC
>PNND01000106.1 GCA_013824045.1 Rhodobacter sp.
CCGTAGGACAGGATCGCCGCATCCGACCCCACTTTCATCACCCGACCCTTGCCGATCTCCAGCGGCACGCCGCGGGTGGGCAGGTCCACGCCCATGCCTTCACCGCGCGGATAGCGGAAGGCGATGGGGCCTTCGTCATGGGCGATGGCGGTAGCGACCATATGGACAAGATCCGCCTCATCCCCTGCCGCCATGACAGTGAACCCCGGCAGATTGGCGAGGAAGCCGATATCAAAGGCCCCGGCATGGGTGGCCCCGTCCTGCCCCACCAGACCGGCGCGATCGATGGCAAAGCGCACAGGCAGGCCCTGCAGCGCCACGTCATGCACAATCTGATCGTAACCGCGTTGCAGGAAGGTGGAATAGATCGCGCAGACGGGCTTCAGCCCTGCCGCCGCCATACCAGCCGCGAAGGTCACGCCGTGCTGTTCGGCGATGCCCACGTCGAACACGCGGGCGGCAAAGCGTTTCGCCATGATATCCAGCCCGGTGCCCGACGGCATGGCCGCCGTGATCGCCACCACACGCGGGTCGCGCGCGGCCTCATCCGTCAGGGCATTTCCGAAGACCGTGGTATAGGCGGGGGCGTTGGATTTGGCCTTGGCCTGCTCGCCCGTCACCCGGTCGAATTTCGACACGCCGTGGTATTTGTCGGCCGCACTTTCCGCTGGAGCAAAGCCTTTGCCCTTCACCGTGACGGCATGGATCAGCACCGGCCCTGTAGCCCGCGCCCGCGCCGCGCGCAGCGTTGCCAGCACCTGGCCCATGTCATGCCCATCGATCGGGCCAATGTAGGAGAACCCCAATTCCTCGAACAGCGTGCCGCCGCCGGGCATCCCGGTGACCAGTTGCCGCGCGCGGCGCGCGCCGTCGCGCATGGGGCCGGGCAGATGGGATTCGAACTCCTCAGCCGCGGCCTTGAACAGCGCAAGCGGCCCCTTGGCCGCGATTTCATTGAGGTATTTCGATAAAGCGCCCACCGGGGGCGCGATGCTCATGTCATTGTCGTTCAGGATCACGAACAGCCGCTTGCCCAGATGGCCTGAATGGTTCATCGCCTCATAGGCCATGCCTGCCGTGATGGCCCCGTCGCCGATCACGGCGATGGTGTCACCCACGGGCATCCCCATCTCGCGCCCCATGGCATAGCCAAGTGCGGCGGAGATCGAGGTGGAGCTGTGCGCGGCACCAAACGGATCGAATTCCGACTCGCTGCGCTTGGTAAAGCCCGAAAGCCCCCCGCTTTGCCGCAGGGTGGACATCCGGTCGCGCCGCCCAGTCAGGATCTTGTGCGGATAGCATTGATGGCCCACGTCCCAGATCAGCTTGTCGCGCGGCGTGTCAAAGACAGCATGGATGGCCACCGTCAGTTCTACCACACCAAGCGATGATCCCAGATGCCCGCCGGTCTGCGAGACGGTGTTGATCACCTCGCGCCGCACCTCATGGGCCAGACGCGCTAGATCGGTATCGGTCAGCGCCTTCATGTCGGCGGGGCCGGAGACACGGTCGAGAAGTGGGGTGTCGGTCATCGTCATGCTCCGTTTCGCGGGAAAAAAGATGCCGTGTGGGGAAACCCACACGGCACCAGGTCCCTGTCGCCAACAGGAAGGGAACCGGGCAAGTGGTTGCGCCCCGGATCCGGGCCGGCGTTTGGCCCGAATGTAGTGGCCCGGGCGAGGCGTTGGTCCCGCCCGGGCTTGGATGGTGTCAGGCCGTCTGCGTTTCCGCCGGGGCCGTGATCAGAAAGGCGTTCGGATCGGGGGCCTGCTTGCTTTCCTCGGGCAGCAGGAGGCCGACGCCCCAGACTGCCAGAAGGATCGCGCCCACCGAGAGGAGGAACAAAGCCGCCCATCCCGCACCCGCAAGCATCTGATAGAGCACCCAGGAACGAAGGGCAGAGCCGCGTTTCTGTTCAAAGAAGTTGTCTGACATGGTTATCCCCTCAATCCAGCGGCGCGTAGCCGTGGTCTTGCGCCCACACGAACCAGTTGTCGACGACAGTGCCGGTCAGAAGGATACCGATACCGCCGGTCAGCGTGACCAGCACCGCAAACCACCAGGCCCAACGGTGAATGCCTTCCATCGTGGCGTTGAAGCCCATGGTCCAGCGCCAGAAGAGCGCTGCACGTTCGGACGCCGTGCCACGGTCGGCGATCTGCTCCAGTTCACGGTCGCCACCGAAGCGCGACACCGCAAGAATGGTCGCCCCGTGCATCGCAAACAAGAGAGCCGACCCGTAAAGGAAGACGATCGAGAGTGCGTGGAAGGGGTTGTAGAACAGGTTGCCGTAGGTCAGCGAGAAGTTGTTGGTCCAGTCGAGGTGGGTGAAGATGCCGTAGGGCACGGCTTCCGACCACGAGCCCATCAGGATCGGGCGGAACAGGCCCAGCACAAGGAACAACCAGATGGCGCTGGCAAAGGCCCAGCTCACATGTTTGCCCATGCCCAGCGCTTCGGCGCGCAGATAGGTGCGCACCCACCAGGACAGGACCGAGACCAATAGGAAGAAGGACGCGATCAGCCACAGACCGCCTTCGGCGATGGGCGCGAAGCCCAGACCGTATTCGGACGACGGCGGCTCCAGCGAGAACCAGAACAGATCCCGCATGAAGACAGCCGGGTTGAAGCCAGCCTGATACCAGTACCAGGCCCCCACCAGCATGAACCAGACCGCGCCGGACATCAGCGAGATCACCCCCATCGTGCCCAGATAGACGGGCCCGAGTTGGGCGTTTCCGAACCAGCCGGCCAAGGTGGAGAAGCTTGCCCCCTTGGTCCGGTTGGAAAGTTCAACCGCTTCGACCATTCCCATTTCGGGGGCGGCCTGCACCTGAACTTGCGTGAAGATGTTCTGATACTCAGCCATTTACGCCTCCTGCGATATCAGCCCACCACGGCAGCTGCAGCCACCAATCCCACCAGACAACCCACTGGTCGAACCAGATGGTGCCAGAGATGACGATGCAGACCGCGCTCCAGAACCCGGCGTTCAGCGCCAGAAAAAGGCCAACACGGTGGATCCCGAGGGTGCCAACGGAGTAACCGATCAGGTCGCGGAAATAGGTGTCTTCATGGTCCGGCGTCCGCATTTCCTTGCCCTTTTCGGGGTTCGCAGCGGACAGGATCAGGGCACCATGCAGCGACAACGCCAAGGCGGTCGTGAAGAAGAACGACACGGCGATCATATGGGCCGGATTGTAGTGAAAGTTGCCATACTGGTAGCCGACGTTGGACACCCAATCGAGATGGCTCCAGATGCCGTACGGAAAGCCATGGGCCCAAGCCCCCATCAGCAGGGGCCGGAAAACCACAAGTGTCACATAGGCAAAGATGGCGACGCCAAAGGCGACAGGCACATGAAAGCCCATCCCCAGCTTGCGGCAGATCTCGACCTCGCGCAGTGCCCATGAGATGAAGGCCCCAATCGCGCAGATCGTGATCAACTGCCACAGTCCCCCGTTCAACAGGGGCGCAAATCCCAGCCCGTATTCGATGGGCGGCGGATCAATTGAAATGAGCCACGGGTTCCAGACACCTTCCATGGCGGTGCCATAGAAAATCAGGATCGTGCCCAGCGCCGCGAAGAAGAATGTCGTGACGCCAAAGAAACCGACATAGAAAGGCCCGACCCAGAAGTCGAACAGATTCCCGCCGATCAGCGTGCCACCTGGCACGCGGTATTTTCGTTCGAAGCTGAGCAGTGCCATGCTTCCCTCTCCGCTGTGTTGCGCCCGGCGGTCGTCGCTGGTGCCGTCTGAAAACCCGTTCAGGGTCGCCGCGGGCGAAGGAATATTCCCTCCGCCCGCAGCCAGTGCCTTGCGGCATCGTTACTCGGTCGCGACAACAGGTGCGCCACCGGCGGCTGCTGCGGTTTGGAACCAGTTCAGCCCGTTGCTCAGAACCACGAGGTGGATCATCGCAGCGAGAAGGAACAGGAAGACACCCTGAGCCACGAAGACGCGGCGGGGGTCGAAGATCAGCCAGATTTTGTAGAATTTCGACATGGTATGATCCTCCTCAGAACCAGGGGCGCCAGATGTACGTGGCGATATGCGCGACAACGGCGATGGCTGCGAACAGCCAAAGCCCGCTCATATACACCGAGTGCAGTTCCTGCGCCTGCTCGTCGGTCAGACCTGTGAAACTCAGGTCGCTCTTATCAGCCATAACAATCCTCCGGATGGATTAGCTGAGCCGCAATCCCTGCGGCGGGGTTACGGTCGGGCGGAATGCCTTTCCGTTTTTTTCACCGTCCCACGATGGTCTGCGGGGCGGCGAAGCGGTGACGGGCTGGGCGCAACCCGGTGAAGTCGTCCGCCGTGTTAAGGGCGGAAGATATTGGGCGTGATCGACCCCGCCTCGCGCCAAGCGCGGGCCAGCGGGCCATTCACGGGCAGCCGCCGTTCGGTGATCGTCTGCACGATCCAGGCGACGGCTGCGAAAGGGATCACCACAAGGAAGATGACGGCGAAATAGGCGTAAAACTCGACGCGCGGCGCACGGTGGGCGTGATGGCCCTGTCCGTCTGCGGAATGATCGCTCATGCAGTTCCTCCCTTTGAATTTGTGCCGAACGCGCCACGCAGCGCCTCGACGGTTTCCTTGACCACCCGTTCATCCCCTTGGTCGAGCGCGGCCTTTTCGGCCGCGTCACGCAGGGTGCGCGCGGCAGAAATGCGGGTCAGGATCGGGTGTTCGGAAACGATCCGGTCCAGCTCTGCCTGTGCATCGACATCCCAAGGGAAATCGCGGCGCAGGGTCGTGGGGGTGGCGGCGGCGCTGTCCATGTCCGAGCCAAGCGGCAGGATGTGGAACAGCGCTTCGAACAGGCCGTTGCAGACTTCCTGCAACAGCCAGACACAGCCGGCATAGCCCATGAAGGGCGTGCCAGTATGGCGGCGGATGGCGGCTCCGGGGAACGAGGCCGCAATGAAATGCGGCTGCGGCCCGTGGCCTGCCTTCAACTCGGCGAGGTACATCTTTTCGTTGATCGACCCCATCATCACCAGCGGGCGATGCTGGCGGATCAGCGCGCGCACCTGTTCGTTGTTCGTCTTGGTCCCCGCCGTGCGGGCCACGGCGAATGCGCAGGGCAGGCCCAGATCGTTTTCCAGATAATTGCGGATGCCGCGGGCATAGGTTTCATTCGCCACGATGGCGAAATTCGCCGTGCCAAAGAAATCCTGCGTCACCGACCGCCACAGATCCCAGACCGGCTTGAGCGTGGAATGCTTTTCCCGCGCGATGAAGGGTTCGGGGTCCAGACCCAGCAACTCGCCCAGCTTGCGCAGGAATTTCGTCGTGCTGTCCAGCCCGACGGGCGCCTGCAGATAGGGCTTGCCCAGCACCTCGGCCAGACCGCGCCCGAATTCGCGATACATGACGATGTTCACATCGGCATTCACCAGATTGCGCATCTCGGCCAGATGGGCGCCGAGCGGCATGACCATGTTGACCTCGGCCCCGATGCCTTCGACCAGGCGGCGGATCTCGTGCAGGTCCGACGCCATGTTGAAGACGCCATACATCGGGCCAAGGATGTTCACGCGCGGCTTGTCGCCGGGTTCGCGCTTCTTCTCGACCGGCATCCGGCCCTTGGTCTGGCCGAACTCGGTGAAGATCCATGTCATCGCGCGATCGGCGCATTGCCATTGATCCTCGTCGATCGTGCGCGGCAGGAAGCGTTGGATATTCGTGCCCTGCGGCGTCACACCGCCGCCGATCATTTCCGAGATGGACCCCGTGACCACTACCGCCGGCAGCGCGGGATCGAGCGTCTTCCACGCCCGGGCCATCGAAGCCTCGGTGCCCGAAGTCATTTCATCTTCGCCAAGCCCCGTGACCACGATGGGCAATTCATGCGGCGGCAGCGCGTCGGTGTAATGCAGCACCGATGTCACCGGCAGGTTTTCACAGCCCACCGGGCCGTCGATGACGACCTGCAATCCCTTGACGGCGCAGAAGGCATAAACCGCCCCCCAATAGCCCCCTGCCCGATCATGATCCTGCACAAGCATCAGATCATCTCCTCGGCCTTGGCGGCTTTGGCCATCTTGTCGAGCTTCTTCTGATGCGTGGCGCGGAAATCGGGGCGCAGGTTCGGCGCGCCTTCCCAGATGCCTGCGGTATCACCGGTGCCGACACCTTCGAAGAATTCCTTCATGCCGTCCATGCGCCCCTTATTGGCCATGGCAGCATTGACAACCTGGGCAAGGCTGCCGGCCCCCGCTGGCCCCATCAGGGGGCGCGCGGAAATCAGGTTGGTGAAGTAAAGCGCCGGGATCGCCAGTTCCTTGGCCTTCTGCACCACAGGCGTGGTGCCGATGGCCAGATCGGGACGGAAAGCCTCCATCGCGGCGCAGTCATCCTCAAGGCTCGCGCGATACTTCACCGCGACGCCGCGCGCCTCCAACCAGTCACGGTCGGCCGCGCTCCATTCATTCCGGGCGCAGGCGGTGCCGACATAGGGCACTTCCGCGCCGCTTTCGATCAGCAGGCGGGCGACCAAAAGTTCCGACCCTTCATAGCCCGACAGCGTGATCCGGCCCTTGACCGGATTGTCGGCCAAGGCCGCCTTGATCGCCGCGCCAAAGCCGTTCTGGGCTGCAGCAACCCGATCCGCCGCCACGCCATAGGCTGCACCTATGGCTGCCAGCCAATCCATCGTGCCGTCATGGCCCACGGGGGCAGAGCCCACGATCTTGCGCCCGGCCGCCTGAAATTCGCGGATCGCGGCGGTGTAGAAAGGATGGATCGCCGCCACCACGCCGCAATCGAGCGCGGCATAAAGCTCGCGCCATTCGCGGCAGGGCACGACAGGCCCAGCCGCCAGCCCAAGCGGGGCCAGCATCGCGCCGATCATCATCGGATCGGCCGGGAACATCTCGCCCAGCAGGGCGACCGTGGGGCGATCAGACCGCCCACGTTCGGGCGCGGCCACAGGGCCGGCCTCGATCTCGGTACGGGCATATTTCAGCATGGCGCCCGCCAGCACATCTTTGGCCTCGGCATGGGTCGGCACGCCAAAGCCCGGCACGTCGATGCCCACGATGCGCACACCGTTGATTTCGTTGGGGAGCAGCTTCAGCGGGACGCCGCTGGCCGTGGGAACGCAGAGGTTCGTGATCACAACCGCATCATAGCGGTCGGGATCAGCCAGTTCATGCACCGCGTCGCGGATATCTTCGAACAGTTTGCCGGTGACCAACGTTTCCGAATTGAACGGGACGTAACCCACCGACCGCCGCGCACCGTAGAAATGCGACACGAAGGTCAGGCCGTAGACGCAGCAGGCAGACCCCGACAGGACCGTCGCCACGCGCCGCATCCGCAAGCCGACGCGCAAAGACCCGAAGGCCGGGCACATGCTTTGCGGTTTGTCATGCGGGCCTTGCGGATAATCGGCGGCGTACTGGTCCAGTATCTCGGAATTGCCGGCCGCGCGGGCGGCGGCCTCCATCTCGGCGGCCCCGGCATGGCAACCCATGCCGTCGACCGGCGCGCCCGCCATGGCAGGCGCAGCCGCATCCCGGACCCCTTCGGTCACCGGGGTTTGGTCAGCCATGTCATAGCGGGTTTCGCTGGTCATTACTTTGTGCCTTTCCGGGCGATGGCGCGCAGCGCTTCTTCAAGCTTTTCAAGAAGTTGCAGATCAAACATTGTCGTAGACCACTTCCAGCGACTTCACCTCGGCCGAGTACTTGCCGCGCATGTCGGCATCGCTTGCCGGGGTCAGCACGAAATCGGCACCCGTGGTTTCGGCATCGAACAGGCCCAGAAGGCCGTCCTGCGTCAGCGGTTTGGGCCGCAGCGGCGGGGCCTCGGCAACGTTCTCGGCCAGTTCGGTGAACAGGCCACCCCATTGCGTGGCGTGGGTGCCGACGATCTGGTAATTGGCCGATTTGCGGCGCAGGTCGTCATCGGCGGGGATGGAGGCAAGGATCGGGATATTGACCGCCTGCGCAAAGGCCGCAGCCTCGCCCGTGCCGTCATCCTTGTTGATGACCATGCCCGCGACGCCCACATTGCCGCCCAGCTTGCGGAAATATTCCACCGCCGAGCAGACGTTGTTGGCCACATACAGCGACTGCAGGTCGTTCGAGGCGACCACAATCACCTTCTGCGCCATGTCGCGGGCGATCGGTAAACCGAAGCCGCCGCAAACCACGTCGCCAAGGAAATCCAAGAGGACATAGTCGAAGTCCCAGTCGTGGAAGCCCAGCTTTTCCAGCAGTTCAAAACCGTGGATGATCCCGCGCCCGCCGCAACCGCGACCGACCTCCGGCCCGCCCAGTTCCATCGCGAAGACGCCGCCGCGTTTGAAGCAGACATCGCCGATCTTCACCTCTTCGCCCGCAAGTTTCTTGCGGGTGGAGGTTTCGATGATCGTCGGGCAGGCCTTGCCGCCGAACAGCAGGCTGGTGGTATCGGATTTCGGATCGCAGCCGATCAGCAGCACGCGCTTGCCATTCTCGGCCATCATGTGGCTGAGGTTCGCGAGCGTGAAGGATTTGCCGATGCCGCCCTTGCCGTAGATCGCGATGATCTGGGTTTTCTTCGTGGGCTCGCCCTGCGGCACCTCGAGCGTGGGTTCTTCGTGGGCTTCGTCCCGCAGACGGGCGTCGAAGTCCTTGAGGTTCGGAACGTCGTTCATGCGTGGCCCTTCCAGTCGAGAATCATTTTCAGGCAAGCCGCATCGTCAAACGCGGTTGCATAGGCTTCCGGCGCGGCCGAGGCGGGCCGGGTGTGGGTAATCAGACCCGCCAGCGACAGCGCGCCGGACTCGATCAGCGCGCGGGTCGCGGTCAGGTCTTCGGCATTCCATTCCGAGGCGATGCGGATGCGCGCCTCTTTCATGAAGGCCGGGGGAAAGACGAAAGAAACGGGTTCGGTATAGAACCCGGCCAGCACGACCTCGCCGCCCTTGGCCAGGCGCATGATCAGCTGGTCCAGCAGGCCCTTGGCCCCGCTGGCATCGTAAATGGCGCGGTAATCGCGGCGCGGGTCGTCTTCCGGCGCGATGCAGGCATAGCCTGCCGCACCGTCGCGCCGCGCCGCGTTGGTTTCCCATACGGTCGGTGCAGGGGCGCCTGCCGCCACGGTCAGGCGGGCCAGCAGGCGGCCCAACGTGCCGTGACCCACGATCAGATCGGGCAGCGCCGTGTTGAAGCCTGCCAGCGCGTGACGCGCGGTCGCGGCCAGCGCCAGAAGCGCGCCCTCGGCCCCCATGCCCCGGTCGATTCTTGCCACGCGATGGGCGGGCGTCACCAGATGGCGCGACGCGCCGCCGAACAGGCCCTTCACATCACCGGCAAAGCAATTGGCCCCCGGCACAAAGACATGATCGCCGACCTTGAAGCCGCTGCCGGCACCGGCCTCGACCACCTCGCCCGCCGCCTCATAGCCGGGGACGAGCGGGTAACCCATGCCAGGGAAGGGCGGCATGGTGCCGGAATAGAAGAGCTTTTCGGTACCGGTGGAAATGCCGGAATGGGCGATCTCAACCACCAGATCCCCGTCGCCGGGGGCTGTCAGTCCCAGAGTCTCGAGCGATAGCGCCCTCGGCCCGGACAGGATGACTGCGGTGGTCTGCAACGTGATCTCCCCTTGTGCCATATTGCCCATTCATTGGGCTATCACGGCTATGTGTAAGTGTAGACTTACAGATCGTAGTGTCAATTTAATTAGACACTTTTTTGAACATCTTCCACAATCGGCCGCGTGGCTGTCACCACAGAGGTGACGAAGGGCCTGTATCCCTTGTGGATTTGCGCGTCGGAAAAGCCCGCTTTCCCCAGCATCCGCGCGATTTCCGCCCCGGATCGGGTGCGCCCTGTTTGCATCGCTAAAGTGTAAACAGAAAAGTACACATCTGTTGCGCGGTCCGGAGAATCCCCCCCCGACATCGGTTCGGACACCACGACTCGCCCGCCCGGCGGCAAGGCGTCATGCACCGCGCGCAAGAGCGCCGCTACCGTTTCATCGGCATGATCGTAAAGAACGCGCACCAGCGAGATCGCGTCGGCACCTTGGGGCAACGGGTCATCCCGGAACGATCCCGGCGCAATGCTCACTCGGTCCGACAGGCCTGCCGCAGCAAAGCGTGCCACTGCACCCGGCACCACGGCGGGCAGATCAAACAGCGTCATGCGCAGGCCCGGATGCGCGGACCCAACGGCGGCCAGAAAGGCCCCGGTTCCGCCGCCCACATCCATCAGATGCGCCACACCCCGGAAATCCACCAGCCGCAGCGTATCTGCCGCGACAAGACCCTGGCTGTCGGCCATCAGATCGGAATAGCGCTGCGCAAGGGCAGGATCGGCCGCACCGCCCGCGCCAAAGACATAGGGCCAGAATTGCGCCAGTTCGGGCTGCGTCTCGCCCCGAAAAAAGGCCACCGGATCGGCCAGATCGCGATAGAGCACCGGGTGATGGCGCACCATCGCCTCCAGCCCCGGCACGGCCAGAAAAGCCGCGCCCCGCACCGTCAGCCGCCAGATCCCCCGCCGCTGCGCTAGAAGGCCCAAGCCCGCCCCCGCTTGCAACAGCACGGCCATCCGGTCGGGCGCCACACCCGCCGGGCCCGCCAAGGCGGCCAGTGGCGCGGGCCCCTCTGCCAGCCGGTGCAGCACCCGCAATTCCACCAGCGCCAGCAGCGCCTGCGATTGCACGAAGCCCGAAACGATATCGAACAGCGCCTCGCCCTCGCGCCGTGCGATCAGGCGCAGGCCCGGCACACGGGCGCACAGCGCATGAAACCGCGCCGAAAGCCCCAGCCGCACCGCAAACGGCTGCCGCGAAGCCCGCACGGGGCGCAGCCCCGGCCCGCTGGCCGCATCGGTCATCCCCGCACCGGGTGCAGATCGACCGGCGTCATCCGTTCGGCATAGGCGCGCACCATGGCGGCCAGCATCGCCTCGCCGGGGCAAGAGGGGATGGAGGCAATCGCCCCACCCAGAATATCCTTCAGATGCCGCACCGCGCCCGCAACGCCCAACTCCTGCACGGCCGAGGGCCGCGCATGGGCCGCATCCTGCCCGGCAGGCTTGCCCATTTCGGCCTCGGTCAGCAGCGCATCCTTCAGATCATCGGCCACCTGAAACGCCTCGCCGATGCGCGCGCCCAGTTCTTCCCACGGCTCGGGCTCCTGCCCCGCCGCGATGGCCCCCATCTGCGTGGCCGCAATGAACAGCGCCCCGGTCTTGGCGCGGTGATAGGCCGACAGGTTCACCACCGGCTCGCTTTCCCAGCCCTGCCCCGCGCAGATGCCACCCGGCATCCCCGTGCGCTGCGCCAGAACGCGGATCAGGTCCACCGCCCGGCGCGGATGATCACCCGCCGCCCGGGCCAGCACCTCGAAGGCCAGCACGATCAACGAATCCCCCGCCAGCACGGCCAAGGGTTCCCCATAGGCGCGGTGCACCGTGGGCTTGCCGCGCCGCGTATCGGCATCGTCAAAGCAGGGCAGATCGTCATGCACAAGGCTGGCACAATGGATCAGCTCCAGCGCCGCCGCCGCTGCATCGGTGATCTGCGGACGATCATCGCCGCAGGCCCGCGCCACAGAGACAAGGATGGTGGGCCGGATCCGCGCGCCGCCCGGCAGCACGGCATGATCCAGCGCGCCGCGCAATCGGGCCGGAGCCTCGCCATGCGACGCAGGCCCCATGCCGAGCGATAGGGCCGCCGTGACGGCCGCCTCGATCCGCATGTCCATCCCGGCATTCAGACCCATGATGGCCCCTTTCGCATCCTGATTTGGATCAGTCTTGCACCGACCGCCCAAAGTGTAAACTAAATCTTACACTATGATGTAATTCCGGATGGACATATTGCCGGGCGCGTCTAAAGCTTTCCCTATGAAACACCTGCAGGCCAGAGACGCGAAGGACCGCGTCATCGTCATCGGTGCCGGAATGGGCGGCCTTGCCTCGGCCATCCGTCTGGCGGCGGCTGGACTGTCGGTCACGATGCTGGAACGCGCTGATGCACCGGGCGGCAAGGCGCGGGCCCTGCCGTCGGCCGCCGGGCCGGTAGATACGGGGCCGACAGTCCTGACGATGCGGCATGTGTTCGATGCCCTCTTCGCCCTGAACGGCGAAAGGCTGGACGATCACCTGACCCTGATCCCGCAAGCGATCCTTGCCCGCCACTGGTGGCCGGGGTCCGGCCCGCTGGACCTGACGCCCGACCGCGACGCCAATGCCGCCGCGATCCGCGCCTTCGCCGGCCCGCAAGAGGCCGAGGCTTTCCTGCGATTCGACGCGCTGACCGAATCCCTCTACCATGCCTTTGATGCGCCGGTGATGCAGGCCGCCCGCCCCGACCTGCCCGCCATCGCCCGCGCCGCGCTGAGCCAGCCGCGCCTGTGGCCCGCCCTGCGGCCGGGGCTTTCCGTCGAGGGCCTGCTGAAACAGCATTTCCGCGACCCGCGCCTGATCCAGCTTTTCGCGCGCTATGCCACTTATGTGGGCGGCAAGCCCGCCCATTCCCCCGCTGTCCTGTCGCTCATCTGGCGGGCCGAGGCGCGGGGGGTCTGGGCGGTGGAGGGCGGGATGCACCACCTTGCCGCCGCGCTGGCCGCGCTGGCGGAACGGATGGGGGTGCAGTTTCGCTATGGCACAGCCGCCACCCGGATCACCCGGCAAAGCGGGCGCGTGACGGGCGTGCAGATCGATGGCGGGCGCACCCTGCCCTGCGGCGCCTGCGTCTTCAACGGCGATCCAGCCGCGCTGACCACGGGGCTCTTGGGCGATGCCGCCCAAAAGGCCCTGCCCGCCCGCGCCGCAGCCCCGCCCAGCCTTTCGGCCCTCGTCTGGGCCTTTGCCGCCACGCCGCAAGGCCCCCGCGCGGCGGAGCTGATCCATCACAACCTGTTCTTCACCGATGATCCAGCCCGCGAATTCGGCCCCATCGGCAAGGGGCAGATGCCGGACGCCCCGACCCTTTACCTTTGCGCCGAGGACCGCGCCCGCGGTCCCGCCCCCGCCGGAACGCTCGAACGATTCGAGATCATCCTGAACGCCCCCGCTGGCCTGCCCGCGCGACCCGAGGATTTCACCCGATGCCGCCACATGACCTTCGACCATCTCTCGCAGATGGGGCTAACCTTTTCCCCGCTGCCCGACAACCCGGCCCTGACCACACCCGCAATGTTGAACCGGCTGTTTCCGGCGTCACAGGGGGCGATCTACGGACGCTCGCCCGAAGGGACGATGGCAGCCTTTCAACGCCCCCCCGCGCGGACGGCCCTGCCGGGGCTCTATCTGGCGGGCGGCGGCGCGCATCCGGGGGCGGGGGTGCCGATGGCAGCCCTCTCCGCGATGCACGCGGCCGCGGCGATCATGCAGGACCGGATTTCCGGGTCGAAGTCGGCCCCAATGGCTATGCGTGGTGGTATCTCGACGGTGTCTCGGATGACGGGCGGCGCGCGGTCTCGGTCATAGGCTTCATCGGATCGGTCTTTTCGCCCTGGTATGCCTGGTCCGGGCGGCGCGAGCCGCAGAACCATGTCTGCCTGAACGTCGCCACCTATGGCCCCGGCGGGCGCTTCACCATGACGGACCGGGGCCGCAGCGCGCTGCGCCAAAGCGCCGATACGCTGACGCTTGGCCCCAGCCGAATGCACTGGACCGGGCGCGAACTTGTGATCGATGTGGACGAGGTCTCTTCGCCCCCCCTCATCAGCGCCGTCAAGGGCCGCATCGTTCTGACCCCCAGCGCGGTGACCGGGGTGGAACTGGCGCTGCACCCGCGCCATGTCTGGCGCCCCTTCGCTCCGCTGGCCCATATCTCGGTGAACCTCACCCAAGGCCATGTCTGGGAAGGCCACGGCTATTTCGACGCGAATTTTGGCACTGCCGCGCTGGAAGCGGATTTCGATTTCTGGACTTGGGGGCGCTTCCCGTTCAAGGATCGCGCGCTTTGCATCTACGATGCCACCCGCCGCGACGGATCCACCCTCGATTTCGGGCTGGAGGTTAGCGCCTCGGGCGAGGCGCGCGAAATCACCCCGCCCGCACGCACCACCTTCCGCCGCTCCCGCTGGCAAGTCCGCCGCGAAACCCGCGCCGATCCCGGCACCACCCCGCACGAGGTGATGTCGATGCTCGATGCCCCGTTCTACAGCCGCAGCGTTGTGGAAACTCGGCTGGAGGGAGAGGTGACCCAAGGCGTGCATGAGGCGCTGGATCTGACCCGGTTCCGCTCGCCGCTGCTCAAACCCATGCTGGCCGTGCGTGTGCCCCGCCGCGCCGGATGGCGTTTCGACTGACTTGGCCTTTCATCTTGGCCCAAATACCCAAATTCAACGGACCCGCCTTCGCCACAGCCGAATGCCGGGTGCCACCGGAAAATGTGCCATTTTCCGGGGCGATTTCTGCATCAGAAATCGCGTAAAAATCTGACACAGATTTTTGCCGCGCGTTGCGCCGAACGGCAAAACGGCGTGCGCCGCGTGCATACGGTTTGCTGCACTGGCCGTCTGCACCACGTGCTGCACAACCCGTTTCAGCACATCCCAACGATTTCAGACGCTTGTCCCTGAGGCCGGATTGCGCACCCAGACCGACCGGTTCAGCGCGCCGGCGATCGACACCCACAGCAGATAGGGCGCGAACAGCGCTCCTGCGATCCAGTCAACCTGCCAGAAGGCCAGCATCGTGGCGGCGACGGCCAGCCAGAGCAGGAAGATAATCACCAGCCCCGCCCCAAGCCGACGCAGGCCGAAAAAGACGGGCGTCCACAAGGCGTTAAGGGCGATCTGCACCGACCAAAGCGCCAGCGCCTGCCCCGCATTGCCCAGCATCGCCACCCGTGCCGCCGCCACCGACATACAGAGATAAAGCACGGTCCACGCCACCGGGAAGAGCCAGTCCGGCGGGGTCCAACTGGGCTTGTTCAGGCTGCGATACCAGTCACCCGGCTGAAACAGCGCCCCCGTGGCCGCCGCAGCACCGCAAGCGGCGAGATAGGTCAGAAACAGGGTGAAGAATTCCATGGCATCGCTCCCGGTCTCGTCAGACACAGCGATGTAGCCCGTCTTGGCCTTGCGTCCAAGCGGAAACAGTCAGCTTTGAAATACTGGGCTTTACAGGGACTTGGCCATCAGGCCATGCCCCGGTCGCGCGCTTCCAACTGGGCCAGCACGGACAAAAGCGTGTCACTGCGCGCAGACCGGGTCGTACCGCGCGTGGCGGCCTGCACCAGAAAGGCCACTTCGGGCGCAGGGGCGGCATGCAGCACCGCAGGCCCCGGCTTCACCGTCGATACCGCCGCACGGGCGGTGGCGGCCACAAGACAGGCAAGCTTCTGGCCCCGCCCAGTGCGCGCCCGTGTCGTGACGCTGTCGCCCCGCACACGGCGCAGATTTCCGCCGATGCCATCATAGATCAGGCGCGCAGCATAGATGCCAGGGCGGCAGGCAAGCGGCAGGGAGGGAACCCCCGCTTCGGCCCGAAGGTAGAGCCTCTCTGCCTCATCCAGCAGGCGCAAGGTGGCCCGCGCAACACCGGGATAAGCGCGCGGGTTGCTCAAAAAGGTATCGGGATCAATGCCTTCATCCAAGAGCCACGCCATGGGCAGATAGAGCCGCCCGGCCCGCGCATCCTCGCCCACATCGCGCGCGATATTGGTCAGTTGCATGGCCAGACCCAGATCGCAGGCCCGTGCCAGCGCGTCACCATCGCGCACGCGCATCAGCACGCACATCATCGCGCCCACCGCCGCTGCCACCCGCGCGGAATAGTCCAGAACCCCGGAAAGATCCTCATAGCGCCGCTCGGTCGCATCCCAAGCAAAACCTTCGAGCAGCGCTTCCGGCAGGGCGCGCGGCATGTCGAACACCTCGACAACCCCGGCAAAGGCGCGGTCGGCGGGCTGGTTCGCAGGCGTGCCGCGATAGACCATATCCAGCCTGTCACGCAGCGACAGCACGGCGGCGGCCTTGTCACTGCCCTCATCCACTGCATCGTCCGACATCCGGCAGAAGGCGTAAAGCGCCAGCGCCGGATCGCGCACCCGCGACGGCAAAAGCCGCGATGCGGCATGGAAGGAGAGCGATCCCACCCGGATCGCCTCGCGGCAATGGTCCATGTCGCGCGGGTCGATCATTCAGCGGCCATCCTCAACTCGCGGATCTCGGCCACACGACGCGGCGCATCCGGGACGAGCTTGCCCAGCACCTCGGCCGTGCCGACAACTCCCGGCAGACCGGCCCCCGGATGGGTGCCTGCGCCGGCCAGATAGAGGCCCGGCAGTTCCTCGGATACGTTATGCGGCCGGAACCACGCCGATTGCAGGATGCGCGGCTCGATCGAGAAACCGGCCCCGAGCGGCGACAGGTAGCGGTCGCGGAAGGTTTCGGGCGTGAAGGTGATTTCCTCGGTGATCTTGTCGCGAAAGCCGGGGATCAGGCGGTCTTCCAGCATCTTGGCCATCTTGGAACGGTAGCGCGGTTCTTCCTCGGCCCAGTTGACCCCGTTGGAGAATCCCAGATGCGGGACGGGCGACAGGACGTAAAAGGTATCGTCGCCCTCGGGCGCGCAGGATGGATCGGTCACGCTGGGGCGGTGGACATAAAGGCTCATGTCATCGGCCAGCTTGCCGCGGATGAAGATGTCCTTGATATGCTCGCGGTAGCGCGGCCCTACAACGATGGAATGATGACCCACATCGCGCCACATCTCGCGCGTGCCCTTGGTGCCGAAATACCAGACATAAAGGCCCATCGACCAGCGCGACCGTTTCAGTTTCGCATCGGTCCAGCGTTTGCGCGGCAGGTTGCGCAAGAGCCGCGTGTAGGTGTGCCCGGCATCGGCGTTGGATACCACGAGCCCCGCCCGGATCACCTCACCCGACACCAGACGCACTCCGGCGGCGCGGCCATCCTCAACCACGATCTCGTCGACCTCGGTCTGCGACACGACCTCGCCGCCCTGAGCGGCGACAACCTGCGCCATGCCCTCGGCAATCGCCTGCACGCCGCCCATGGCGTAATGCACGCCGAAGGCCTTTTCGAGGTGACTGACAAGGATATACATCGACGTCACGTTGAACGGATCGCCGCCGATGAACAGCGGATGGAAGGACAGCGCAAAGCGCAGTCGCGGGTCAGAGACGCGCCCCGCCGCATGGGCATAGACCGACCGGTCCGCCCGCATCCGTACAAAGGTCGGCAGAACCTTGATCAGGTCCATCAGCTTGTGCATTGGGCGGCGGCCCAGATCCTCGAACCCGAACCAATAGCGTTTCTCGCTGTCGTTCAGGAACTTCTCATATCCCTTCAGATCACCCGGCGACAGGCGGGCCACCTCGGCCTTCATCGCGGCCTCATCTTGGCGCATGGTGAAGGTCGATCCGTCTTCCCAGCGAATCTCATAGAAGGGGTCCATCGGCACCAGCCGCACATCCCGATCGAAATCGCGGCCACACGCCGCCCACAGATCGCGCAGCCCTTGCGGCACGGTAACGATGGTCGGCCCAAGGTCAAAGCGGTGGCCGCCCTGCGTGATCGACGATCCCCGCCCACCCACTCGGTCCAGCCTGTCAATCACTGTGACCCGCCAGCCCTTTGCCCCCAACCGCATGGCAGATGCGAGCCCGCCAAGGCCCGCGCCGATGACGATGGCGTGGTTTGCCTCAGGCAGGGCCGGGACGGGGCGGGGCGGAGGTGTGTGCTTCATGGGGTGGATGATAGAGTGTCTAGTTTAATTTACAATATCTCAGTGTATCCCGCAAAAACATGCGTTTTTTCTTTCCCTCTCCTGCAGATACTGTCAGAGTAGGTTTACACCTTTGCGCCGGAGGTTTGCGCCATTTCTGTCACCAGCCTCAGCCTTTTCCGGTTTGACGGGATCGGGTCACGCCTGTGGGTGATTGGCCAGATGGCCGCTGCGCGGCTTTCACTGCGGCGGGAAAAGCGGGCAATCTTCTGGAAACTCTGTGGTTCTGGAACGGGTGAGGGGTTCACGCCCCGTCCCAACTGGGGCGTATGGGCTATCCTTGCCGTCTGGCCGGACGAGGCGACTGCGCGCAGCGCAACGCGCGACAGCCCGGTCTGGCGGCGCTGGCGATCCCGCGCGGATGAAAGCTGGACGGTCTATCTGAACCCGCTGTCGGCGCGGGGCCGCTGGGCGGGGGAAAACCCGTTCATGCCGGACACGAACGCCGCCGAGTCGCACGGCCCGCTTGCCGCGCTGACCCGCGCCACCGTGCGGCCTGCCAAGGCCCTGCGTTTCTGGGACCGGGTTCCTTCGATTTCCGCCATGATCGGCAGCGATCCCAATGTCGCCTTCAAGATCGGCATCGGCGAATTGCCCCTGCTGCATCAGGTGACCTTCTCGATCTGGCCCGATACCGCCAGCATGGCCGCCTTTGCCCGTGGCGATGGCCCGCATGGCCGCGCCATCCGCGCCGTGCGCGAAGGCAACTGGTTCAACGAAGAGCTTTATGCCCGCTTCCACCTGCTGGGGGGGGTGGGCAGCTGGAACGGCACGGACCCGCTGGCCGGGCTGCACCGGGCGGAGGCAGCATGAAACAGGAATTTTCCGCGAGAACTCCTGTGAATGATCCTTCTGCGAAGGATCCATCTGAATTTTCGCAGAAAATTCGAACCTGCGGATTTTCGCAGAAAATCCGAACTCTTACGGTGATCGCATGAAACAACCCTTCCCATTCTCCGCCATCGTGGGCCAAGAGGCGATGAAACAGGCCATGATCCTGACCGCAGTCGACCCCGGCATTGGCGGCGTTCTGGTCTTTGGTGATCGGGGCACCGGAAAATCCACCGCCGTGCGCGCGCTGGCCGCGCTGCTGCCGGAAATCGACGCGGTCGAAGGTTGCCCCGTCAACGCCGCGACGCCGGAACAGGTGCCCGACTGGGCCGAAGGCGCGACGGGACGGATGATCCGCAAGCCCACCCCCGTGGTCGATCTGCCGCTGGGCGTGACCGAGGACCGCGTCGTCGGTGCGCTGGATATCGAACGCGCGCTGACGCGCGGCGAAAAGGCCTTTGAACCCGGCCTGCTGGCCCGCGCCAATCGCGGCTATCTTTACATCGACGAGGTCAACCTGCTGGAAGATCACATCGTCGATCTGCTGCTCGACGTGGCCCAATCGGGTGAGAATGTCGTGGAACGCGAAGGCCTGTCGATCCGCCACCCTGCGCGGTTTGTTCTGGTGGGATCGGGCAATCCGGAAGAGGGCGAATTGCGTCCGCAACTGCTGGACCGGTTCGGCCTGTCGGTCGAGGTGACATCCCCCCGCGATGTGGAAACGCGGGTCGAGGTGATCCGCAGGCGGGACGGATACGAGTCCAACTATGGCGCCTTCATGGAAACCTGGCGGATGCAGGATGCGGCTCTTCGCGACCGAATCCTTCAGGCCCGCGCCGCCCTGCCGCAGATGAAGACACCCAATACCGTGCTGCATGACTGCGCCGAACTGTGCATCGCGATAGGATCGGACGGTCTGCGCGGAGAGTTGACGCTCTTGCGCGCAGCCCGCGCCCTTGCGGCTTTTGAAGGGGATGAGGCCGTGGGTCGCATCCACCTCAAGGCCGTAGCGCCGATGTGCTTGTCGCACCGCCTGCGCCGCGATCCGCTGGATGAGGCCGGATCGACCAGCCGCGTCATTCGCGCTGTCACCGAGGTTCTGCCCTGACCAGCCTTGACGATCCCTGGGGCCGGGTTGAAGCCGCGCTCGCCTGCCTCGCCATTGATCCGGCGGGGTTGCGGGGGCTGTGGCTGCGCGCCCGTGCCGGCCCCGTACGCGACCGGGTAACGACGGGTCTGGCCGCGCTGCCCTTGCCGCAGCGCCGCCTGCATCCCACCATCGCCGACGATGTCCTGTTCGGCGGCCTCGACCTGACCGCAACGCTGGCCACCGGCCAGCCAGTGATGACCGCGGGCCTTCTGGCCACCCCCTCGGCGCTGGTGCTGACGATGGCGGAACGCTGCCCGCCCGGCCTTGCCGCGCGGCTGGCCCATGCGCTGGATACCGGCACGCACAGCCTGATCGCGCTGGATGAGGCTGCAGACCCCGATGAAGGCATGCCCTCTGCCCTGACCGACAGGCTGGGTCTGTTTCTTGACCTGAGCGATGTACCGCTGTCACAGACCGGACCTCTGGCGCTGGATACAGCAGCACTTGCCGCCGCACGTGCGCGACATGCCACTTTGACCCTGTCATCTGACGCTTTGGATGCCCTGACCCGGGCCGCCGCCGAACTGGGCATCGGGTCTCTTCGTGCGCCGCTACTGGCAGCTGCCTGCGCCCGCGCCCATGCCGCATGGATGGGGCGTGATGCGATCACGGATGATGATCTCGCTGCCGCTGCGGCGCTGGTCTACGGCCACCGGGCCATGCCTATGCCGGAAAACGCGCCGCCACCCGAGGCCGACCCGCCCCCGCCAGACGACACAACCGACAGCGGCGAAAAGCAGGCCGAGGATCAGCCGCAGGGCATCCCCGACGAATTGCTGGTCGCCGCGGCCCTTGCCGCCCTGCCCCGCGATCTGCTGGAAGCCTTGGCCAAGGGGCGCGCCACCCGCGCGGCGAAATCCGCCACCGGATCGGGCGCGGAGCGCAGCGGCAACCGGCGTGGTCGCCCCCTGCCCTCACGCCCTGGCCGCCTTGGCCCCGGCGCACGGATCGACCTTGTGGCCACCCTGCGCGCTGCCGCCCCTTGGCAACCCCTGCGCCGCGCCCAGACCGCGCGCCCTGATGCCGTGCTTCTGGTCCGCGCAGCCGATATCCGGCTGAAACGTTTCCGCGAAACCTCAGACCGAGTGCTGATCTTTGCCGTTGATGCCTCTGGCTCCGCGGCCTTCGCCCGTCTGGCCGAGGCGAAGGGCGCGATCGAGCTGCTTCTGGCGCAGGCCTATGCGCGGCGCGATCACGTCTCGCTTCTCACCTTCAAGGGCTTTCATGCCGAACTGATCCTGCCCCCTACCCGGTCGCTGGTGCAGACCAAGCGGCGGCTGGCTGGTGTGCCGGGCGGCGGCGGCACGCCGCTGGCATCCGGACTGCAACTGGCGCTGGCCACCGCAGCGCAGGCGCGCGCGCGCGGGCTGACGCCCACCATCGCGATCCTGACTGACGGGCGCGGCAATATCGCGCTCGACGGCACACCCGACCGTCCGCGCGCCGAGGATGAGGCCTTTCGCCTTGCGCGCCAAATCCGCGCCTCGGGCACGCCCGCGCTGGTGATCGATGTGGCCAACCGGCCGCAAGCTTCGCTGCGGACCTTGGCACAGCTGATGGATGCGCCCTACCTCGCCCTGCCGCGCGCGGATGCACACCGCCTCTCGTCGGTTCTTGGCGAGGCGCTGGAAAGCTGACATGGCCGTCGATCGCATGCCCCCAGACTGGCCCCATCGCGACAGGGCCCGCCGCGTGGCAAGCCGCCCGCACAACTGGTGCGTGGTGGAGGCGGGCGAAGGCCCGGTCGTGCTGCTGCTGCACGGGGCGGGCGGATCGGGTCACAGTTTTCGCCACCTGATCCCCCTGCTAACCCCGCATTTCCGCGTGGTGGTTCCCGATCTTCCCGGTCAGGGCTTCACCCGGTCGGGTGCGCGCAGCCGCTATGGCATCGATCACATGGCCGAGGATCTGGCCCAGCTTTGCACCGCGATGAACATCGCGCCTGTGGCCGTGATCGGCCATTCTGCCGGGGCGGCGCTAGCGCTGCGGTTGGCGGAACTTCTGACCTTGCGAGCCGTGGTCGGGATCAACGCAGCGCTTGGTGCCTTTGACGGTGCGGCGGGTGTTATGTTCCCGATTCTGGCCAAGGTTCTGGCCGTCACGCCCTTTATCCCGCATGTCGTTTCGCGGCTTTGGGGCAATGCGGCGACAGTGGGAAAGCTGCTGGCGACCACCGGCTCTCCGCTGGATGAGGCGGGTCAGGCGCAATACCTCACACTGGTGAAAGACCCCGCTCATGTGGATGGCACGCTGGGGATGATGGCGCAGTGGCGTCTGGAATCGGTGATGCCGCGTCTGCTGGAACAGGCGGTGCCGGTGCTGCTGATCGCCTCCACCGGTGACAAGGCCGTTCCCGCCCGCATCTCGCGCGAGGCTGCGAAACAGCTACCCAACGGACAGTATGCCGAGATCGCATCGCTCGGCCATCTGGTGCATGAAGAGGCGGCAGAACAGGTTGCGTCACTGATCCTGCCTTGGCTCATGGCCCGATTGCAGGCCTGACACCACCCAAGGCCGCTTCATCTTGGCCCAAATACTCAAATGATCCCGAGCCGAAGCGCGCAAGCGCGCAGGCGAGGCAAAAGCAATGCGCGTCGGGCTTTAGCCCGGCGCGCGCTATCGGATTGCCCCGCTTACCGCCCTGCGACGAGGCTGCCGAAGATGCGGTCCATGTGTTCGGCCAGATAGATGCGCAGCCATGGGGTAAAGCTGTCGGGGCAACGCAGCACCTCGGCCGACAGGTCATAAAGATCGACCCAGCGCACGGCTGCGACTTCGGCCGGGTTCGGCACCACGCTCAGACCCCTGCCTGCTTCGGCCAC
>PNND01000459.1 GCA_013824045.1 Rhodobacter sp.
AAGGCCATCTGTGTGGGCGACCGCACTGCCGAGACGGCCCGCGGGATGGGTTTTGATTCCCGATCCGCCAAAGGCGATGCCGAAGCGTTGATTGCGCTGATCCTCGAATCCGATGATCCCGGCCCTTTCCTCCATCTGCGCGGGCGCGAGGCACGGGGCGACATCGCGCCGCGTCTGGCGGCCAAGGGCCGCCCGGCGCATGCGGCTATTGTCTATGCGCAGGTGGCCCAACCCTTGAGTGCAGCGGCACAGGCCCTGCTGTCGGGGGAAGATCCCGTGATCATTCCTCTGTTTTCTCCCCGCAGCGCGGCGATACTGGCGGATTTCGGCCCATTTGCCGCGCCCTTGCGGGTGGCGGCCCTCAGCCCGGCGGTGGCCGAAAAGGCCGCTTTGCTGGCCCCTGCACGGCTTGCGGTTGCAGACAGCCCGGATTCGGCGGGAATGCTGGCTGCCATAGCCATGCTGATGGCTGATCCGTCTTCTTGAACCTGCAACCATCCGGGGATTAGGGTAGGATCAACACCCGCCCCCTCGGCGGACGGAAGGAGCCGACCATGGCCAAAGGCAAGACTGGCGAATCCCCCTCGCAAGAGGACAGCGATCTGATGGCCGTGGTCGAGGCGACCGATCCGTCGCTTGCAGAGCCGCCCGAACCGCCCCGGCAAGACATGGCGTCGGAAAAGATCACCGAGGCACCGGTTACACCCGCGCCGCCACCCGCCCCACCGCGCCAAAGCGGCGCGGCTGGCGCGTTCTTTGGGCTGGTTCTGGGGGGTGTTCTGGCCGCAGGTGCGGGTTTTGGTCTGGCGCGGTTCATGCCGGATCTGTTGCCCATGGGCAGTGCGAATGATTTGTCGGCCACAGTCGCCGCGCAGGCCGAAGAGATTGCCGCACTGCGCGCCGAGTTGGCGGCCCTACCCCCGCCCGATCCGCAGATAGAGGCCCGGCTGTCGGCGCTTGAGGCGGCACCCGCTGATGGGGCGGCGCTGGACGGGCGCCTGGCTGCACTGGAGGCCGAAATTGCCGACCTGATGGCACGGCCAGCCACCGGCGCATCGTCGGCTTCGCCTGAAATGCTGGCAGAGCTTGCGGCACTGAAGGAACAGGTGGCTGCGCTGGGCTCCGGTGGCACTGTGCCCGCCGATGTGATCGCCGCCGCCGAAGCGGCCGAGGCCCGGTTGAAGGCGGCAGAGGCCAGTGCCACAGCCATGGCCGATCAAGCCGAAGCTGCCGCTGCCGCCGCCCGGCGTGGGGCCGCGCTGGACCGGATCGCCGCCGCACTGGATAGCGGTGCGCCGTATGCTTCGGCCTTGCCGGAACTGGGCGGGGCAGACCTGCCCCCGGTTCTGGTGGAGAATGCGGCGGTGGGATTGCCGACGGTGGCCGATCTTGCCGACAGCTTCCCCGAAGCGGCGCGGAACGCGCTGGAGGCGGCGCTGCGAGCGAATATGGGGGAAAGCTGGACCGACCGGGTATCCAGTTTCCTGCGCAGCCAGACCGGCCTGCGATCCCTGACCCCGCGTGAAGGCAATGATCCCGATGCCGTGCTGTCGCGGGCAGAGGCGGCGCTGGCGCAGGGGCGGGTGGCCGATGCCATCACCGAACTGGCCGCGATGCCCGAGGCGGGCAAACCGGCACTGGCCGATTGGCTTGCGCTGGCGCAGACGCGCGCGGATGCCGAGGCGGCCGTTGCCGCCTTGGCCGCGAACTGACGGGGGCGCGGGATGATCTGGTCGCTTGCCAAGGTTCTGCTGTTTCTGCTGATTGTTGCCACGCTGACGATGGGCGCAGGCATCCTGATGGATACCGGGGGTGGTATCCGTATCAACGTGGCCAATTACGAATTCACCCTTGGCCCGTTGCAGGCGCTGATCACCTTTTTGGTGATGGTGGTTCTGGTCTGGCTGCTGATGCGGCTGGTGGGGCTTATGGTGGCCGTGCTGCGCTTTCTGAACGGGGACGAAACGGCGATCAGCCGCTATTTCGACCGCAACCGCGAACGCAAGGGGTTTCAGGCGCTGTCTGAAGGTCTGCTCGCGCTTGCTGCTGGCGAAGGGCGTCTTGCGCTGAACCGGGCAATCAAGGCCGAAAAGTATCTGGCCGATCCGCACCTGACCACGTTGCTGGTGGCGCAGGCGGCAGAGGCGGCGGGCGATACCAAGCGCGCGACCGAGGCCTATAAGGAACTGCTGTCGTCAGACACCACACGCTTTGTCGCGATCCGTGGGTTGCTGAAGCAGAAGCTGACTGAAGGCGATGTGGAAACCGCCCAGAAACTGGCGGCCAAGGCGCTGGAGTTGAAGCCGAGGCATCTGGAAACGCAGGATATCCTGTTGAAGCTGCAGGCGGAAAGCCGGGATTGGAAAGGCGCGCGGTCCACACTGGGGGCCAAGCTCAAGGCGGGTGCGCTGCCGCGCGATGTCTATCGCCGCCGCGATGCGGTTCTGGCCCTGCAACAGGCGCAGGGCGTGCTGGCCGAAGGCGCCAGCGTCGAGGCGCGCGAAGCCGCGATTGAGGCGAACCGCCAATCGCCCGACCTGATCCCCGCCGCCGCGATGGCCGCGCGGGCGCTGGCCGACAAGGGCGACAAGAAGGGGGCGACGCGGGTTCTGAAAAAGGCTTGGGATGCCAAGCCGCATCCCGATCTGGCCGCGGCATTTGCCGATATCGAACCGGCCGAGACGCCCGCGCAGCGGCTGAAACGGTTTGGCACGCTGGTGGCCAATCATCCCCAGCATGAAGAAACCCGGCTGTTGATGGCGGAACTGCACATCGCCGCCGAAGAGTTCCCCGAGGCACGACGCGCGCTGGGCGACATCGTGGAAACCCATCCCACGCAGCGGGCACTGGCGATCATGGCGGCGATCGAACGGGGCGAGGGCGCGGATGAGGCGGTGGTGCGCGGCTGGCTGGCGCGCGCCGTCACAGCGCCTCGTGGCCCGCAATGGTGCTGTGACAAATGCCACGCGGTGCACGCGATCTGGGATCCGATCTGCGACAATTGCGGTGGCTTTGACACCCTGTCCTGGCGCGAACCGCCTGAACGGAGTGGGCCATCGGCCACGGGAGCCGAGCTTCTGCCGCTGATGGTATCGCCTCCGAAACCTGCCGTGGAGCCAGAGGTTGAAGCGCCGGTCCCATCCGCCCCGGAAGCCCCGCGCGAGCCGGACGTTATCGACCTTGAGGCGATCGTTCGCCGCGGCGGCTGATAGCAAGGTTGGGCCACCTGCACCGCTGACGGCTGAAAGGACGCAGATCGCCACCTTCAAAACGCGGCCGTGCCTGTATTCCGGCACGCCAGCTAAGCGGCATGAAGACAAAGATTTTTGGTCGGGCGAAAAGCCCTTAATCAACGTTAAGAGGTCCAAGTTTTGCCGTTATTCTTGGGCAGATTCACCTTCGTGGCGTAACAAGATTGACGCGGGCTTTTCCATCAGGAGGTCCGGCGTGACCAAACTATAGGACGTAGAACATGAGAATACTGGCGATCGACGACGATCCTGTGTTTCTCGAATTGCTGGCCGGCATGCTGAAGATGATCGGCTACGGACAGGTCACGACCATGGCCTCTGGCGATGAGGCGCTGCACGAGCTTGATTTCTCGGGAATGCTTTATGATTGCATCCTGTCGGACATGCAGATGCCCGATATGAACGGCGCCGTTCTGACCGCCGCGATCCGGCAACGCACCGCCTATCGGCAGACGCCGGTGCTGATGATCACCGCCATGTCGGGAAAGAACACGGTGGACGATGCCTTTGCTGCGGGGGCTACGGATTACATCACCAAACCGCTCGACATCATCGAACTGCGTGCGCGCATCGGGATGGTGGATCGCCTGTTGGCCGAGCGCCGCCGTCTGGCCGAGTTTGCCCGTCTGGTGGGCCAGCGCGCCGCTGCGGCCGAGATCAAGGCCGAGTTCGAAACCCCGATCCTGATCCCCGGCTTTGAACGCGGGATCGAATTTCTGGCGATGGAGAACTATCTGCTGACGCTGGGCGTGAAGCGGATGTATTCCACGTCGGCCTTCGCGATTCATATCAAGAACGCCAGCATCATCTTCAACAAGGCATCCGGCGCGACCTATGTGCAGATGCTGGGCGACGTCGGCGCGCAGATCGTGGATGCGCTGAAGACCGAAGATGTGATGATTTCCTATGCCGGCAGCGGCACCTTTGTCTGCATGGTCGAACGCGACCCCGGACAATCACCCGACGATCTGGAGATTCTGATCAACATCGGGCTGATGGATTTCGAAACCATCTATGCGGCGGATCGTCTGCCAGTTCCGCAGGTGCGGGTGGGCGAGGCGGCGCGGAGCGCCTTTCTGTCGCCGACCAAACCGACGCGCATTCTGGAACGTGCAATCCAGTCTGCCATCACTCCGCCTGAGAAGCGGACAAAGAACGGCCAGATGGTCGCATGACGACTGTCGATATCTGGGCGAACCGGCGGTCTGATCACCCGCTGGCAAGGGCGGAACGCCTGTTCCGCAGCATGGCAGCCGAGCGGCTGGACACGCTCAGTTCAGCTTGGGTTCGGCTCGATAGTGGCCAGAACATCCGCGAAGCCATGGATGACATCCGCTCGGTTGCGCACAAGATCGCCGGAACGGCTGCATCGCTGGGCCATGGAAATCTGGGAAATCAGGCGGCCGAGGTGGAACGCCTTTCTATCGAGGGGGCCGGCCGCGCCGCGCTGCTCAAGGCGCTGCGCCCGCTGATCGCCGGCCTTGCGGAATTGCTGGACGATTAAGCCTTCGGCACCATTGCACGGATGGCCTTGGTGACATCGCTCATCGTCAGCGGTTTGGAAACGCAACTGTCGAATCCCCAGATCAGGTATTCCACGATCTGATGCGACATCGCGTTGGCGGTCACCGCGATGATCGGCACCCGGCCCGATCCCGAGGCCGCTTCCATCGCGCGGATGGCTTCCAGCGCGCCCTTTCCATCCATCACCGGCATGGCGATATCCAGCAGCACGGCATCATACTTGCCGGGCTCCCACGCATTGACCGCCTGTAGCCCGTCATCGACCGTGGTCACTTGCGCACCACAGCGGGTGAGCATGAGTTCCAGAACGGAACGGTTCGTTCCGTTGTCATCCGCCGCAAGAATGCGCAGCCCATCAAGCCGCCCCTGATCCGCTGCGGCGGGTGCCGGCCCCGCCACATCTGGCGCGGCGTCCGTCACGGGCAGCGGCAGGGTCACACGCACTGTGGTTCCAAGGCCGGGTGCGGATTGCACCGCAATCTCGCCTCCCATGCGCTGCACCAGCGTTCGGGTGATCGCCATGCCAAGGCCCGTCCCGCCGAAACGGCGGGTCACCGAACTGTCGGCCTGACGGAACTCTTCATGCAAGCGTTCGATTTCCTGCTGGCTCATGCCGATGCCAGTGTCGCGCACTTCAATCGTCAGCGGCTTGCCCGCCCGGCCCGACACTTCGACCGTCACTTCGCCCCGGTCTGTAAACTTGATCGCATTGGATACAAGATTGTGCAAAATCTGCTGCACCCGGAACGGGTCACCCTTCCGGCGGGTCTCGGCCCCGGTAGAGACCAGAACCTCGAAGTCCAGACCCTTTTCCTCGGCCATCAGGCGGTGCAGGTCTTCGACACGTTCGGCCAGATCAACGGGGCTGAAGGGCACATCTTCCATTTCCAGCTTGCCCGCCTCAATCTTTGACATGTCGAGGATATCATTCAGGATGTTCAGCAATGTCTCGCCGGACTTGCGGATCGTGCCAATCATGCGCTTGTGCTCAGGATCGGTGAGCGCGGCCTCCAGCACCTCGGCCATACCAAGGACGCCGTTCAAAGGCGTGCGGATCTCATGGCTCATGTTCGCAAGGAACATGGATTTGGTCCGGCTCGCCTCTTCTGCGCGGGCTTTCGACAGGTAAAGTTCGGTCACATCCGACCCGACGCCGCGATAGCCGAGGAAGACGCCTGCGTGATCAAAGACCGGCTGCCCAGAGATGCGGAACCAGCGTTCAACGCCATCCGTGGCATTCGGAGCAAGATAGACGAAGTTGCGAAAGGGCACGCGGTCGTTCTGGGCCGTCAACACGATGTCCCAATCGGCGCTGTTGCGCACTTCGGGGAAAGCGGCCAGCCATTCTTCGCGCGTCTTGCCGATCACGCTGCCACCGGTCAGACCAAGCTGTTCCACATGATTGGTGCCCGACAGATAGGAAAAGCGCAGGTCCTGATCCTGTTCCCACAGCCAGCCATCGGTGACGGCGACAATGTCGGAAAACCGCTGTTCGGCATTTGCGCGTTGGGCAAGCGCCTTTTCCAGCTCCGCCTTGGCCCGCATCAGCGCAGCTTCGCGCGATTTCAGTTCCGAAATCTCGATCTGGATGCCCGCCATGACCTTGGGCGATCCATCTGCCTTGCGCCGAACCACGCGGGCGCGGTCCAGCACCCAGATCCAGTGCCCCTTGCGGTGGCGCATCCGGTATTCTGCCTCATAGGCGTCATCAAGGCCCGTGGTGCAGCGGCGCAGCGCCTCTTCGACCCACTCCTTGTCATCGGGGTGGATGATCGTGCTCCACGTCTCATAGGTGATCGTGGACATTTCATTAAGCTCATAGCCGAGCATCTCGGCCCAGACATCGTTGACGATCTGGCCGACCGTATCGAAATCCCAGGTCCAGGTGCCCACTTGCGCACCTTCGATCACGTCGCGCAGGCGTTTTTCCGCAAGCAGCAGCGCCTCGGGTGTAACTACCGCAGATCCGGGTTCAGCCCCGTCGCGGATATCTAGGTCACGCTGTTGCTTCATCTGTTCTTTTCCCGACCTACCATCGGCCCCGGTCATCCGCGCTGCAGGATCGTTTCGATGGTGGACAGAAAGGTTTCGGCTGTCAGAGGTTTGGGCAGGGTCGCGTCGATCAGCCCGCCATTGGTGCGGATGTCGGCACGATTGGCATCGGCGGTAAAGCGGATCACGGGCGTTGTCGCATTGCTGGAATTGCCAGACCGCAGATAGCGGATCACCCGGTCGCCGGTGATATGCGGCATATTGTGATCAAACAGCATGAGATCGTACTTCGACCCCAGCGCCGCCTCGAGCGCGCTGCGCCCGTCGCCGACAACAGTCAGTTCGATATTGGTCGTTCCCGAAAGGAACGCCATCACGATCTGCTGATTTACCTCGTCATCCTCGGCCAGAAGGACGCGATACTTCTGCTGTTGTTCGGCTGCGCTCATACTTCATCCTACCTGCGATCTCTCGCCCGAAAACACCGGACCACAACTCGTGGGCGAGAATGTGGTGAAAAAAGGGATAGAAACATTTACTAAAGGTGAAGCAGAAAACGCGCACCAATCAAGCGTCAAGTGAGGATGCCACCGAGTTATCCCCGCAACAGCATCTTGACCGCATGAAGCAATTCCTTTCGTTTGAAAGGCTTGGCCAAGTGGGTATCAAACCCCCCCATGATGTAATCTGCCACCTGATGCGGCATTGCATTGGCCGTCACCGCAACCGCCGGAACAGCGCCAAGCTTCAGGTCTGATTCGCGATCCCGGATGGCAGCCAGCGCGCGCGTGCCGTCGAGAACAGGCATGGTGATATCCAGCAGCAAAAGATCAAAGGGCGCGGCCTCTTTATGGGCGCGTTCCCACGCTTCAATTGCCTCTTGTCCGTTTTCCACCATGGTCAGGATCACGCCGGTCTGGCCCAGCATTTCCGACAGAACAAGGCGATTTGTCATGTTGTCGTCGGCGATCAACAGCTTGCGCCCTGCCAGCGAGGACACGTCAAGTGCTGCCTCGGGTTCGGGTGGTGCGAGCAGGCTGGGGTCCGCCTCGGGCAAGGGGATGATAACACGGACATCGGTTCCAGTACCGGGATTGCTTTGCATCGTGATCATGCCGCCCATCAGCAGCACCAGTTGCCGCACGATGGAAAGGCCCAGCCCGGTGCCGCCAAAACGGCGCGTCATCGACCCGTCCGCCTGTTCAAAGCTTTCGAACACGCGCGACAGTTGCGACTCGGTCATGCCGACGCCTGAGTCGCTGATGTCGATGGTCACCGGCTTGCCGGGACGGCATGACAGCTTCAGCCGGATACGGCCGGCTTCGGTGAACTTGATCGCATTGCTCAGCAGGTTGTTCAGAACCTGAGTCAACCTGTGCGGGTCTCCCATGCGGGGAAGATCGGCCCCCGCGCTGAGCAGAACCTGCAGATCCAGACCCTTTTCTTCGGCCTTCACGCGGTGCAGGGCCTCGACTTGAGTCAGCAGGTCCGACAGGACGATGGGCACAACCTCAAGCTCCATCTTGCCGGCTTCGATCTTTGACATGTCGAGGATCGAGTTCAGCACCGTCAGAAGGGTTTCGCCCGACTGGCGGATCGTGCTGACCATGCGCTGCTTTTCCGGTGTCTTGACCAGGCCCTGCAGAACCTCGGCCATCCCCAGCACGCCGTTCAGGGGCGTGCGGATCTCATGGCTCATGTTCGCCAGGAAGATGGATTTCGCCCGGCTCATCTCTTCGGCCTTGGCGCGGGCCTCTTCCAGGCGCGCGGTGGATGCCAGTTCATCGGTAATGTCGGAAAAGGACACCACGACGTGCTGCTCGCCGTCCGCCTGCGTCAGCGGCACGGCATTCGCAGAAAGGACGCGGCGCTGTCCGTCGCTCATATGCACGGCAAAGCGGATGTCGCGGACGATGCCACCCTTGGCCAGCGCCTGCCGGAAGGGAAGATCCTCTTCGGGCAGCGGATTTCCACCCACGCATTCCAGCTTCCAGCTTGGATCGTTATAGCTCAGACCACGCAGCTGCGATCGTTCCAGCCGCAGAATGCGTTCCGCCTCTTGGTTGGCATAGGTGATTTCGCCGTGTTCATTCAACACCGTCAGCGCGGCGATAGAGGTATCCATCACATCTGACAGATAGGCCCGGCCTGCCTGCAACTGACGCTCAAGCCGTTTGCGCTCTGAAAGGTCCAGATGCACGCCCGCCATCACCATGGGTTCGCCATTCGGCCCCCACTCTGTGACGCGGGACCGCGACAGGATCCAGATATAGTGGCCTTGATCGTGCCGAATCCGGAATTCCAGCTGGCTGAACCCGGTACCGTTATCGGCCCCGTGCTGTCTTGAAATGGGCAGCTTTGCCACATCGTCGGGGTGCACAAGCTCCAGAAAATCGGCGAACGCGAAATCGGCGGGCGCATCTGTTTCACGGCCCAGCATTTCGGCCCATTTGCCGCCGACATGCAGGGTGTTGGATTTCATGTTCCATTCCCAGATGCCGACATCCGCCCCTTCCATGATGCCGCGGAGATGCCGCTCTGCGCGGTCACGTTCGGCAAGGGCTGCCGAAAGCTCGCGGTTGGCCGCATCCAGCGCCTCGATCTGGTTGCGGCGCACTGTTACGTCGATCCCCAGCGCGACCACGCCGCCATCCGATGTGCGCGTGTGTATCCGGTGGACCCAGCGGCCCGAGGGCAGCTTCAGTTCATCCGAAGCAAAGGGTTGGTGGAAATATCGTAACCGGTTTGCCACCCATTCCGCAGTGGTTTCCGAAGGATCTTCTGGCCCATAGAGGCCCAGTTCCACACCTTTGGTGAGAATGTCCCCCAGATGGAGGCCCGGCTTAACGAACGAACGAAGCTCGGGGAACATGGTGAAATAGGCCGGATTGGCGATCACCAGACAATCGTTCTCATCCAGAATGATCAAGGCATCAGGCAGTGCAAACACCGCATTCTTCAGCCGCTCGCGGGCCTCTGTCGCGCTTTCTGCAAGCTGCGCCATGGCCGCTTCTTGTTCTTTCAGCTGCGTCACCACCGTTTCGATGGTGGCAAACCCTGCCAATTCACCGGCAGCGTCGTGCAGAGGGATGACGTTGAAATCGATCCAGTAGCGGTTCCCGTTCCGGTCCTGATTGACGGTCTGGCCGGAATAGGGCTCGCGTTGGCGGATCGCGTTTGCTACGGCGCTCGCGTTGGCACGATCTTCGCCGGCGACGCGAACGACATCGCCAAGATAGCGCCCGCGAATTTCTTCCAGCGCCCAACCCGTCTGTTTTTCAAAGGCGGCATTGCACCAGACGATGTTCTTTTCGACATCGGTGATGCAAACAAGGTTCGACATCGTCTCGACGATCTTGCCAAGCTGGACCAACTCATCGCGCATCCGCGTGTCTGTTGTAACGTCCCGCACAAGGAAGATGACAGTCGGCTTCTGATCAGCAAGATCCGCAGGCTTCAACGCGCCGGTCAGTTCAAACCAGTGCGGCCTGTCCGCAATGTCTAGCCGATAGCGCAGGCCCTCGACCCGGCCTTTGTCCAGCGCAAGTTCCAGCGCCTGTTGAACCACACGGCTGACATCGGGGGGAAGCAGTGACGAGAAATGCCGTCCGCGCAGGCTTTCGGGCGGCACTGCCATCAACTCGGGCGGCCCGGCGGAGAATTCGGCAAAATATCCGTCTGCACTGATCTCGAACAGCAGGTCAGGCAGGGCGGCGAGCGTCGCCTCAAGCCGCCGGGCTGTGTCCAGATGTGCCCGTTCCACTTCCCGCCGCGCGATGACGGTTTCAAGAACTTCTGCCGCGGCTTTAATCCGGTCCAGCAATACTGGATCAAGTCCCTGCTGCGGATCGGGGAAGGCAAAGGCCAGCACGCCGATCAGGCCTGCATCGCCATTGATCGGCAGCGCAAGAAGAGACCGCGCCCAAGGCTGCGCCCGCAGCGGCGAATCTTCAGGCAGCTTTGAAAGATCCCCAAGCAGGAGGGGCTGGTTCTGCTCCAGCGCTGTCCGACCCGAGCCGAGCATGTAGGATGGCGGGCAGTGCAGGGAGGGACGCCCGGGCGCGACATAGGAATGTGTCGCCGTCAGAAATGCGCCATCCAGACGAAACAGCGATCCCCAACCTGCACCGACATGGTCGCACAGGCGGCCGATGGCCTGCGACACCGCCTGATCCAGATCGGTGAGTGGTGTCCGCACAAGCTCATTGAGCAGGCGTACCAGAGAGATTTCGTCGGGCAAACATGACCTCCCGAATCGCGGGCCGAAAAATACAACGCCGCTACACCCCCGGCGCTCTTATTCATTAACAAATACAAAAGCACAATATCCTCCCGGTTGCATATGACGATCCGTGGCAGGGCAGAGCATTCTTGTCGCAGGCTTCAATCGGCGTATGGTTAATGGATGAGCAAAGACAGTCTGAATGATCGCCTCGGTTTGCTGCTGACCGGGCTTACCCTTGTCGGCATGGCTGTTGCGCTTTTTGATGCCTTCATCCTGCCGATCGCGGATTCTCTGGCGCAGGGGGCGCTTTGGGCCGTTTTTCTGGCGGGGGGATTGCCCGCCGCTGTATCTGCGTTGCGCGAGCTTTGGACGGACCGCATCCTCGATATTGATCTTCTGATGGTTGTGGCGGCCCTTGCTGCGGCCTCTGTCGGCGCGGCTCTGGAAGGGGCGGTGCTGCTGACGCTGTTTTCGCTTTCCTCCACGCTGGAGCATCGCGCGATGGGCAAGGCGCGCCGCGCGGTGGAGGCGCTGATGGCGCTGCGCCCCGAAAGCGCCATCCTGCGCCACCCGGATGGCCGCACCGAAGAGGTGGCCGTTGCCACGCTGGTTCCCGGTGATGTGGTGATCCTGCGTCCGGGGGCACGGGTGCCGGTGGATGGCACGCTGATCGAAGGCGACGGCGCCGTGGATGAATCGTCGATCACCGGCGAATCCCTTCCAGTTCACAAGACGCCCGGCGCACGGCTCAGTGAGGCAACGGTCAACCTGAATGCCGTTCTTGCCTTGCGCGTAGAACGCGGGGTCGCCGAATCGACAGTCGCCCGGATGATCACGCTGGTGACGGCCGCGCAGGCCATGAAGGCCCCGTCGGAGCGGTTTTCCGAATGGTTCGGTCAGCGCTATACCGTGGCGGTTCTTCTGGGATCGATCCTGCTTTTTCTGCTGTTCATCCGGCTTGGATGGCCCATCGACACCGCGCTTTATCGCGCGGCGACGATCCTTGTGGCGGCCAGCCCTTGCGCCGTGGTGATTTCCGTTCCTGCGGCGATCCTGTCCGCCCTTTCCGCCGCCGCACGGGGTGGCGTTCTATTCAAGGGTGGCGCCGCGCTGGAAACGCTGGCCGAGGTACGCACCTTCGCCTTTGACAAGACCGGCACCCTCACCACCGGCAAGGCCGAGGTGACCCGCATCCTGCCCCTGCAGGGCGATGAAGACGCCCTTCTTGCTCTTGCCGCAGGGATCGAGTCGCAATCCGAACACCCGATAGCTGCCGCCATTCGACGGGCGGCCGATGCGCGGGGGCTTTCGGTACAGCTTCCCCGCGATATGACCGCAAGCCCGAGCGAAGGCATTATCGGCACCGATGACAGTGGTCAGGTCTGGGCCGGAAATCCCCGCATGGCCGCCCGGATGGGGGCAGACATCGCGCATGGTGCATTGGCACAGATGCAGGACGGGGCCGAAACCGTGGTCTATATCGGGCGCGGAACGCAGCTTCTGGGCGCGATCACCGTGGCAGATCAGGCACGCGAAACATCGCGTGCCGGGCTGCAGGCACTGCAGACGGCAGGCATTTCCCGCATCCTGATGATGACCGGCGACCGCCGCCCCGTGGCCTTGGCGATCGGTACGAAGCTGGGATTCCAACCGCAGGATATTCATGCCGACCTGTTGCCGGGCGACAAGGTCAAGCTGGTCGATGACCTCGCGAAACAGGGACGTGTCGCTTTTGTCGGCGATGGCGTGAATGATGCGGCGGCGCTGGCGCGGGCTGATGTCGGCATCGCGATGGGCGCTGCGGGAAGCGAAGTCGCGCTTCAGGCGGCCGAAGTAGCACTGCTGTCAGACAATATGGAACGTCTGGCCGCCGCGCACCGCCTTGCGCGGCGTACCGCTCGGATCATCCGGCAGAACCTGTTCTTTGCGCTGGGCGCGATGCTTCTTCTGGTGATCGGTGGCGCCTTCTTCAACCTGCCGCTGCCGCTGGCCGTTATCGGGCATGAAGGTGGCACCCTGCTGGTCGTCCTCAACGGGCTGCGCCTTTTGTTCGACCCGATCCGCAGCGACCGCCGCGTCTAAAAGGCGCCCGCCAACACCCATTATCCCACGGTTCCCCGCCTGATCGCAAAGGGCATAGCGGCGTGCGAAACCGCGCTTTGCCCAAAAATGCCCATCTTCGGCCCCATCGCGAACACCTGCGCCGGTTCTTCTCTGTCGAAATCTGAATGCCTGATCTTTGGGGGAACAGGATGAAAGACGACAGAGTCTGCCAAAAGAACAGGCTTGCGCGCCGCCTTGGCATCGCATGGCTTGCCTTCATTACCGGTCTAAGCGCGACGATGCCCGCGCTGTCGATTGATGCGCGCCGTGCAGGCCTTATCCCGATCCGGGCTGAGGCTGGTGCTCCTTCGGGGGCAGCGCATCTGTGCAGCACCTATGCCTGGGCCTGTGCCAAAACGGGGCGGCAAATCCTGATCGGCGAGTCAGAGCTTGCAACCGTGCAAGCGATCAATCTGCGGGCCAATCGGTCGATCCGGTCGATCAGCGACATGCAGCAATATCGCGTGGCGGAACGCTGGGCACTTCCCACGGCTCGTGGTGGGGATTGCGAAGATTATGCAATCTACAAGAAAGCGGCACTCATCAAGGCAGGCTTCCCTCCCGATCAGCTGCTGATCGCCACGGTTCTGGATCGCAAGCGCCAGTCCCATGCCGTGCTGGTGCTGCGCACCGGAACGCAAGATCTGATCCTGGATAACCTGACCAACCGGATCGTGTCTTGGGACAAGACCGGATACACCTTCCTCCGTCTGCAAGACCCGCGGCAACCGTCACGCTGGGTGTCGGTGATGGCGGGCGGGATCATGCCCACAAGCTGACGCGCGCGGTTGCCCGCAACACTCCGCCTGCCAAGCGCTGGCGGGGTTTACCTCTGTTGACGCCCACACGCCAAGCGGGGTCAATGTCTGCCAGATGCAATGCAGACGGACAGCGCCCTTGATCACCCAACAGCAGGCCATTGAAGACAAGCTTGAAGACGCGAACGAGGCCCGCGAAGAGGGGCGCTTTGAGCGCGCGCTGGGGTATTGTGATGACATCATCCGCGCTGACCCCAGCCAGCAAGCCGCCTGGAAAACGCGCACCCATGCCCTGATCGGGCTGGAACGTCTGGATCAGGCCTATGACAACGCGGCAGAGGCGGCGAAGCTTTTTCCCCAATCCATCACACATCGGCTGATGCAGGCCCGTATCCACGTCATGGCGCGCCATTGGGAAAAGGCCGCCGCCGCCTATCATGGCATTTTGCATGACTATCCTTTGCATCTGAATTCAATCCGCGAATTGCTGGATTTCACGTCTGTCAGCCCGGATGACGACATCTGTCGACAGTTGCACGAGGCTTCATCCGACCTGTCGATGAAGCCCTATGACCGCGCCTCAACCTGGTTTTTGCAAGGCCAGATCTACATGGGCGCCGGCCGCGATGCAGAGGCCTTCGCCTTCTTTGACGAAGGCAATCGTCAGATGCGCGCCGCGCACAATCACCAGCGGCTTGAATACTCCTTCAGCCGCTTGTTGCCGGAACTCGACGCTGCCTTTCAGCGTCGCCATGCGCCGGTGCCGGCCCCTGAACCCTGCCCGCTTCTGCTGGTTGCCGGTTTGCCGCGGTCTGGCAAGACACTGATGGAAAGGCTGCTCGCCTCGCAACCGGCGCTGCAGGGGGTGGGGGAAACCTCGGCGATCTATAACCTGTTTCTCGACGTGGATCGGTCCGGCGGGGCGGATGCGACCATGGCGATTCTGCGCGGATTGCCGGGGCAGCCGATCCGGGGCCATTTCGCGGGGCGCATCAAATACGGCCCCAAACCGAACGCGCAGCGCTGTGTGGAAACCACGCCCGGCAATCTGGAACAGCTTGGCCTTCTGGGCCCCCTGCACCCCGATGTGCCCATCGTCTTTGTTCGCCGCAATGTGCGCGATCTGGCGGCGTCGCTGTATTTCAAACAGTTCAACAAGGCGCACCGCTACACCTATGATCTGCGCAGCGCCGCCCGCGCTATTGCGCGCACGGAATACCTTGCCCGCCGCTGGCAAGACACGATGCCCAACCCGATGATCGAGGTCACCTATGAGGAGATGGTCGCGGATCCTGTCGGCGTGGCGTCCCGCGTCTTGGGCCGTTTTGGCTTGTCGGTTGACGAGGCCGCGTTGCGGCGGGCGGCAGGCGACGATGGAAAGGCGCTAAACCTTGCACCGGGCCGGTCGCTGGATGGGGTTGGCGCGATCCGGTCGGATCTGATCGGGTTTTCGGATCGGTTCGCACGGCATTTAGCCGAAGTCGAAGCTACCTACGATCAGGAGCGCCGCAGCCTGACCGGCGCGCAGCGGCGCTGAAACCAGACAGCCCGCACCTTTGGTACGGGCTGTGTATATGCCACGTCAATCTGCAGCTGTCTCAGTGCGAAAAAGCTGCGAGAGATCTGGTCAGGGTCGCCCGCTCACGCGCTCGTGAGGGCGAGATCAAGCTCCTCATCGGGGAAGGTTGGTTCTTCACCTTCCCCGTCGCCTTCGTCATCGCCCGGACCTTCGCCGCCGTCACCTTCGCCTTCATCGTCGCCCGGGCCGGGAGTAGGAATGTCAAAGCCGTTGTCACCTTCTGGCGTCGTTGCATCACCGCCCGGTCCACCGGCGATAGACCCGGTCGGGCCGATGAGCAGGCCACTAAATTCGCCGCAGGTGCTTTCAACATACTGCAGAACACGAGCGAAGTCGGCACGATCCCGAACCTGTTCCAGGATGCGCTGGTTCAGCGGCTGTTCACGCAGAACATCGCACATATCTTCGGGCATCCGGATCGTGCGCACTTCGGCGCTGGCCATCTGCGGAAGGATGCAGAGCGTTCCCATGACGATGACGGCGGAACCGAAACCGCGGAACATACCCTTGCTTTCAATATGACGCGAACGAAGTGATTTCATGACCGTACTCCTGGATCGATGCACCCCAAGGGAGGGGCGTCATTAATCTTCGTTAACGCACTCGCGCCATGCCGGTCAAATTTCTGCCTTCTTTACGTCTTTTTACTCCCCAGTTTTTGCCACACTTCACGCCCTACGGTATTGTTCAGCAAGAATGCACACGGAAAGGTTGTATGCTGTTTACACCAAGGGAACAGTCGAAGTTTTTTCCACAACGAATCGCGCCATGGGGAACCGGATTTAGGGGGAACAGCCCCGCCCAACCCCAATTTCGATGGGTAAACGGGAGTAGTCGGCGAAACTTTTGCGCATTTTGTTCCATTTAAGTCAAACTTGTGGCCAACCGATCACAATGTGGCGGCAATAAGGCGGCTCACCCTCCAAGCCGCGCTGTCCATCGAAACCCGCGCGCACGATCCCGCAACGATCGGAGTTCCGCGCGTCAAGTCAGAAGGTGACCGTGCGGAACTGAAAGACCCCCCGCCGCAAGTCCACCAACCATCAAGGATTGGGAAAGACTGGCGCATCAAGAACTGCGAGTACGTCATGGCATGAACAGACCCGCGTCTGCAGTGGTGCACAAGACTGGGGCAAACTTGGCGACTGGGCGCCGCACCTGCAAAATGATTCACAGATTCATCTTGACGGATCGCTGCACCGCAGTATGTGTGAATGAACGTTCATTCTCAGAAATCCCTTGCCGTGAATCAACCAGACCGCACTCCCCCGCAAGCAGAGCACCGCGCTGTCGAGATTCTCGAAGGCGTAAGGATGGCCTTTGCCGAAAAGGGCTTTGACGGCGCCTCTATGCAAGACCTCGCCCGCGCCTGTGGCATGAGCGTGGGCAATTTCTACCGTTACTTCCCATCCAAGGCCGCCATCGTGGCCGCCCTCGTTACCCGCGATCTTGCCGAAGTCGAACTGGAATTCAGCCAGATCATCGAAAGCCCCGATCCCATGGGTGCCCTGCGGGCCGCACTGAGCCACCGGATCGAGGTTGATCAATGCGCGACCGACGGCCAGCTTTGGGCCGAAATGACGGCCGCCTCGCTGCGCAAGCCCGAGATTGCCGAAATCACCCGGCAGATGGAAACCGAAGTAAACCGCTATCTGACGATCGTTTTCGCCCGTGTCCGCGGCATCGCCGCCGAAGTTGCCCGTGAACGCTATGCCCCGCATGCCAGCCTGCTTGTGATGATGATCAAGGCAAGCGCCATGCACACCGACCAAACCCCCGAAGAACGCAACCGGCTGTCGGCGCTTGTCGTGCGCACGATGAACCGCGTTCTGGATGAAATTGTTGCTGACGGTCTGAAAGGTTAGTCCATGCGTACCGCGCTTATCCGTCCCGCTTTGCTTGCCTTCCTTCTGGCCGCCCCGCTTCATGCGCAAGAGGCCGAAACCGCCCCTCCCGCGCCGACCCTGCCCGCCATCACAGTGTCGACGGCAGAAATGCGTCTTCTGCGCGACCGGGTGATCGTGTCGGGATTGGTCAACCCCGTGGAAGCCGTTCAAGTCGCCCCGCTGATCGAAGGTCAGCCCATCGAAACGCTGCTGGCAGATGTCGGTGACATGGTCGAGGCCGGGCAGGTTCTGGCCACCTTGTCCAAGACCACGCTGGAATTGCAGCGCAGTCAGTACATCGCCTCGCTCGCCTCGGCGCGCGCAACCATCGCCCAGGCCGAAGCACAGCTGCTGGAGGCGCAGGCCGCCGCCGATGAAGCCGCCCGCGTGAACGAACGCACGGCGGCGCTGCGCGAACAGGGCACGGCATCGCAGGCTGCCGCCGATCAGGCCAGCGCCAATGCCATCGGCAGCACCGCGCGCGTCACTGTCGCACGCCAGTCGCTTGAGGCTGCCCGCGCACAGGTGGAACTGGTCGAGGCGCAACTGGCCAATCTGGACCTGCAACTGTCACGGACCGAGGTGAAAGCCCCTGTCGCTGGCGAAATCACCCATCGCAACGCGGTTGTGGGCGCGGTCGCTTCGGCGGCCGGTCAGCCCATGTTCACCATGAACCGCGATGGTGCCTTGGAACTGTCGGCCGATGTGGCCGAGATTGATCTGATGCGCCTTGCCCCCGGTCAGGCCGTTAGCATGATCGCCGTCGGTGCGCCCGAACGGCTGTCCGGGTCCATCCGCCTTGTGGAACCCACCATCGACACGACCACACGCCTTGGCCGCGCCCGTGTGACCATCGACACACCTGCCGGGGTGCGGGCTGGCATGTTCATGGATGCCGAAATCCTGGTGGCCGAACGCGAAACCGTCGCGGTGCCGGTCACCGCCGTCGGTTCGTCGCCCGCAGGCAGCACCGTGATGAAAGTGACTGATGGCACAGTCAGCCGCACGCTGGTGAAAACCGGCATCCGCGATGGCGGCTGGGTTGAAATCCTCGAAGGCATCAGCGCGGGTGATACCGTGGTCACAAAGGCCGGTGCCTTTGTCCGTGACGGTGACCGCATCAACCCTGTCGCCGCTGCGACGAACTGAAAAGGGGCCGCGCCATGAACTTTTCCGCCTGGTCCATCCGAAACCCCGTAGCACCCCTTCTGGCCTTTGTGCTGTTGATGGTGCTGGGCTGGCAAAGCTTCAACAGCCTTCCGATCACTCGTTTCCCGAATATCGACGTCCCCCTTGTCGCCGTTACCGTCAGCCAATCCGGCGCCGCCCCGGCCGAGATGGAAACGCAGATCACCAAGGAAATCGAAGACGCCGTTGCCGGGATCACCGGGGTCAAGAACGTTGTGTCTTCGGTGACCGATGGCAATTCGACCACGGTCGTTGAGTTCCGCATGGAAGTGCCCACCGACAAGGCGGTGCAGGACACAAAGGATGCCATCGATCAGATCCGTGGCGACCTGCCGGGTTCCATCGAAGCCCCCGTCGTCAGCCGGATCGACGTGGAAGGTCAGGCGATCATGACCTTTGCGGTCAGCGCGCCCGACATGACGATCGAAGAATTGTCGTGGTTCGTCGATGATACCATCATCCGTGGCCTTCAGGGTCGTCCGGGTATCGGTCGCGTAGACCGCTATGGTGGCGCAGACCGCGAAATTCGGATCGAACTCGATCCCGTGAAGCTCGATAGTTATGGCATCACGGCCAGCGCGGTGAACGCGCAGTTGCGTGCCACGAACGCTAACCTCGGTTCCGGCAGATCCGAGCTTGGCGCGGGCGAACAGGCGATCCGGACGCTGGGTGATGCCAAGACGGTCGAAAACCTCGCCAACACCACCATCGCCCTGCCATCCGGCCGCCATGTCAGGCTGTCCGAACTGGGTCAGGTGAACGACACTTATGAAGAACTGCGGTCGTTCTCGCGTCTGAATGGCGAACAGGTTGTGACCTTCGCGGTGTTCCGGGCCAAGGGCGCGTCTGAAGTGTCGGTTGCCGAGGTGGTGAACGAACAGCTGGATACCCTGCGCAGCGCCCATGCCGATGTTCAGATCAAGCTGGTCGATGAAACCGTCTTCTACACCTTTGGCAACTACGAAGCCGCCCTGCACACCCTGATCGAAGGGGCCATTCTGGCCGTTCTGGTGGTGCTCGCCTTCCTGAAGAACTGGCGCGCGACGCTGATTTCCGCTGTGGCGCTGCCCCTGTCTGCCGTGCCCACCTTCTTTGTGATGGATCTGCTTGGTTTCTCTCTGAACCTTGTCAGCTTCCTCGCCATCACGCTGGCCACCGGTATTCTGGTGGATGACGCGATCGTCGAGGTGGAGAATATCGCCCGACACATCCGCATGGGCAAAACGCCCTATCGCGCCTCCATTGATGCCGCCGATGAGATCGGCCTTGCCGTGATCGCAACATCCTTCACCATCGTTGCGGTCTTTGTGCCCGTGTCCTTCATGCCCGGCATTCCAGGGCAGTACTTCCGACAATTCGGCCTGACCGTCGCGATTGCCGTGATCTTCTCTCTGATCGTGGCGCGATTGATCACACCCATGATGGCCGCCTATCTGATGCGCACCAAAGACGCGCATGAGGAAAACAGCGAAGACGGCCCTCTGATGAAGGGGTATCTCAAGGTTGTCAGCGCCACCACGACGGGCCATTTCCTGAAGATCCCGGCCCGTTACCTGACGCTGCTGGGCGCCATCGCGGTTCTGGCGGTCTCGGTGCATTTCATGCTCAAGGTGCCCGGCAGTTTCATCCCTCCGGAAGACGTGAGCCGTATCCCGATCTCGGTCGAACTGCCGCCCGGCACAACGCTGGAGCAAACGGACCGTACCACGCAGGCGATGGTCGCTGCCATCCGTGAGGTGGAATGGGTCGACAACGTTTTTGTCCTCGGCGGGTCTTCCCCCACGGGCGACCGCGATATCCGCCGCGCTTCCGTGACGGTGTTGCTGACGCGGCTGGATCATTCGCTGCTGCTGAAGCTGTCGCAGATCGTGAACAAGGTTCCCGTTGTCGGCGCGATCATTCCCGATGTGGAAAACACCGGGCGGACCGTGCCGCAGAACGTGATCGAGGCGCAGATCTTCGAAAAGCTGGCCCTTATACCCGACATCCGCGCGTTCAAGCTGAACGACCGGGGCGAGCGTGACCTGTCCTTCTCGATCCTTGCGGATAATGAGGCGGACCTGAACACCGCTGTGGCCCGGCTGGAAGAGGCGCTGTCAGGCGATCCCCTTCTGGCCAATGTGGCCTCCGAAGGCGCGCTGCCGCGCCCGGAGATTCAGATCACCCCCCGCGCCAATGAGGCCGCACGTCTTGGCATCACCACTGCCCAGATTGCCGAGGTTGTCCGCGTGGCAACCATCGGCGATGTGGATGCGCTGCTTGCGAAACTGTCCATCGACAACCGCCTGATCCCGGTCCGCGTGCGCCTGAACAATGCCAGCCGTGAAGACCTCAGCCGGATCAGCGCGCTGAAGCTGACCACGGCCACTGGCGCAACTGTGCCACTTTCGGCCGTGGCCGATATCGCAATTGCCGAAGGCCCGTCGATGGTGGATCGCCTGAACCGTGAACGCCGCGCGACGATTGGCGCGAACCTGCCCGTGGGCGTGGCCCTTGGCACCGCCGCCGCCCGGTTCAACGAGGTGATCGCCAGTGTCGAACTTCCCCCCGGCGTGCGGGTGCAAGAGGCCGGCGATGCCGAGGTGCAGCAGGAACTGATGGCCGCCTTCGGCAACGCCATGATCATGGGCCTGATGCTTGTGCTGACAGTGCTGATCCTCTTGTTCAAATCGGTGATCCAGCCTTTCACCATCCTCTTCTCGCTCCCGCTCGCCATTGGCGGCGTGGCGGCGGCGCTGATCCTGACGAACTCGGCGCTGTCCATGCCGGTGCTGATCGGCATCCTGATGCTGATGGGCATCGTGACAAAGAACGCCATCCTGCTGATCGATTTCGCCATCGAGATGCGCAATCAGGGCATGTCGCGCGCCGCTGCGGTGATCGAGGCCGGGCACAAACGCGCCCGTCCCATCGTGATGACCTCCATCGCCATGTCGGCCGGGATGCTGCCCTCGGCGCTGGGCGTGGGCGAGGGCGGATCGTTCCGCGCGCCCATGGCCACGGCCGTGATCGGCGGTATCATCGTCTCCACCGTGCTGTCGCTGGTGATCGTCCCGGCCTTCTTCCTGATCATGGATGATCTGTCGCGCCTTCTGGCCCGCTTCTTCGCCACCTTCATCGGCCCGAAAGAGGCAGAGCCTGATGAACCTGCGGCAAGCGTTCTGGCCGAACGGATCGACGCGCTGGAAGCAAAGATCGACGGCAGGCCCCCGCAAAGGGGCGCACCCACCCTGCACGTGGCAGAATAAGGAAAGGCCCGGTTCACCACCGGGCCTTTTCATTTCCAAAAGGGCGCGCGCCGCACCTAAAAGGTCAGCCCCGAAAACCGCGATGGGTTCTGCGGCACCCCCGGCAAAACGCACAGCATTTCATAGAGCAGGTTCGCCCCGATCAGCGCGGTATTCCCTGACGGATCATAGGGCGGCGACACCTCTACCAGATCGCCCCCTACGATGTTCAGCCCTGCGCAGCCCCGGATGATTTCCAGCGCCTGCCAGGTGGACAACCCGCCCGGCTCCACCGTGCCGGTCCCCGGCGCAAAGGCTGGGTCCAGACTGTCGATATCATAGCTGATATAGACCGGCGCATCGCCGACCGTC
>PNND01000003.1 GCA_013824045.1 Rhodobacter sp.
GGCCATGCGTTCCTCGCGGATGCGCCGCCGTTCGGCGCGGTTCAGGATCACGCCTGCGATCACCACCCCGGTGCCGACAACGAGCACGGTCAGCGTGGCCAGCGCGTTGATATCGGGGGTGACGCCCAGTTTGACTTTGGACCAGATCAGCAAGGGCAGGGTGGTGTTTCCGGGGCCGGTGGTGAAGGAGGTGATGACCACATCATCAAGCGAGATGGTGAAGGCCAGTAACCAGCCCGACAGGATGGCGGGAAAGATGGTGGGAAGGGTGATGTCCCACATCACCTGCCACGGGCGGGAGCCGAGGTCCATCGCGGCCTCTTCGATGGCGCGGTCGGACTGGATCATCCGGGCCTGCACCACGGTGGTGACGAAGACCATGGAAAAGGTGATGTGGGCCAAGGTGATGGTGGTGAACCCCCGCTGCCCCGGCCAGCCGATCCATTCAGCCATCAGCAGGAACAGCATCAGCGAGGAGATGCCGGTGATCACCTCGGGCATGACAAGGGGTGCGGTGACAAGGCCGGAAAACAGCAGGCGGCCGCGAAAGCGGGTGAAGCGGGCCAAAGCGATGCCTGCCATGGTGCCGAGGATGGTGGCAATGCTGGCCGAGATGACCGCGATCTGAAGCGACAGCAGCAGCGCCGCGCCGACCTGACGGTTCGACAGGAGTGAGACATACCACTTCGTCGAAAACCCGCCCCAGACGGTGGCAAGGCGGCTTTCGTTAAAGGAATAGACGATCATCGACAGGATTGGCACGTAAAGGAAAGCAAAGCCGAAGCAGAGCACGGTGAACAGGAACCAAGGGCGCCGCTTCATCTTTTGCCCTCGCCATCGGCCTTGGCCTGATAATGGCTGTAGAGCATCGTCGGGATGACCATGATCACCAGCAGCGCCACCGCCACGGATGAGGCCATCGGCCAGTCGCGGGCCGAGGAAAACTCGTCCGATATCACGCGGCCGATCATCGGGGATGCGGCGTCGCCCACCAAGGTGGGGATCACCAATTCACCCGCCGCGGGGATAAAGACCAAAAGCCCGCCCGCCACGATGCCGGGGATGGATTGCGGCAGGGTCACGTCGCGGAACACGCCAAAGGGCCGGGTGCCGAGGTCCATCGCCGCCTCGTCCAGCGCCGGGTCCAGCCGTTCGAGACTGGCATAGAGCGGCAGGATCATGAAGGGCAGGTAGGTGTAGACCATCACCAGCACGACGGCGAAGTTCGAATGCATCAAAGGCATTGATGTCACGGCCCAGCCTTCGGGGGTAAGCCAGTTCCAGCCCTGCGTGAGCATCTGGTTGAACCAGCTGTTCTTGCCCATCATCCCCATCCAGGCATAGACGCGCAGCAGGAAGGACGTCCAGAAGGGCAAAATCACCAGCATCAGCAATATGTTGCGCCAGCTTTTTGAGACGCGGGTCAGCCCCAGCGCCATGGGAAAGCCGATCAGCAAGCACAGAACGGTGGCCAAGCCTGCATTGGACAGGGAGGTGAGGAAGGCGCGGATGTACAACTCATCTGTGAAGAGCCGCGCGTAACCATCGAAATTCACGAGCGGATTTTCCCCGCCATAGCCAAAGGGGGGCGCGGTGGGCGTGCGGGTGGCCACGCTCATGGCCAGCACGATGAGGAAGGGCAAAAGGAAGAACAACACAAGCCACAGGTACGGCACCCCGATGGTCAGATCAGACCAGCCCCTGCGGTTGAACCAAAGGGAAAGGTGGGCGCGCATCGGATCAGCCCCGCAACAGGATGGCTGAGGCAGGATCGAAGCTGAGCCAGACGCGATCGTTCCAGTCGGGCCGTGCCTCTCCGGCGCGGCGGGCATTCACCGCGTGAACCGACATGAGCCCGCCACCAGGCAGGATGACGCGATAGAGGCTGTCTTTGCCGAAATAGGCGAGATCCTTCACCTCGCCTGCGATCACATTGGGGCCTTCAGGCCGTTCGCTGTGCAACAGCACTTTTTCCGGGCGCAGGCCAAGGGTGAGGGTTTCGCCACGCTCAAGCCCCAGCAGGGTGCCTGCCTCGACCTCGGCCCCGAAAGCGGGGACGGAGAGGCGGGTGCGCGCGCCGTTGATGGCGGTGACCGTTGCATCGAACTGCGTGATGGAGCCAAGGAAATTCGCCACGAAGCGCGTGGTGGGGTGTTCATAGACCTCGGCCGGGGGGCCGATCTGCTGCACCTCACCGCGATCCATGACAGCGATGCGATCGGCCAGCGTCATCGCCTCTTCCTGATCATGGGTGACGACGATGAAGGTGACCCCGGTGCGTTCCTGAATCGACATCAGTTCAAACTGCGTCTGTTCGCGCAGTTTCTTGTCCAGCGCGGCAAGGGGTTCGTCGAGCAGAAGGAGTTTCGGCTGCCGGGCAAGCGCGCGGGCCAGCGCCACACGCTGGCGCTGGCCGCCCGAAATCTGATGCGGTTTGCGCTGCGCGTAAGGGGCCAGTTGCACAAGGTCCAGCATGGCGCGGATGCGGTCGGCGCGTTGGGCGGCGGTCATGGCTTCGTGCTTCAGCCCGTAGCCTATGTTCTTTTCCACCGTCATGTGGGGAAAGAGCGCATAGCTTTGAAACATCATATGGACGGGCCGTTCCCACGGGGGAACGCCCGTCATGTCTTGCCCATCGAGGAAGATGCGGCCCGCGGAGGGTTCCTCGAACCCCGCCAGCATGCGCAGAAGCGTGGTCTTGCCGCAGCCCGATCCGCCGAGAAGGGCGAAGATTTCGCCCTTGGTGATGGTGAGGGAGACATCGCGTACGGCTTGAAAGGTGCCGAACGTCTTTGACACGCCTTCGATCCTGAGAAACGGCGCGGCGTCGATGGTCATGGTCAGCCGCCAGACTTGATCGTGGCCCAGATGCGCGTGATCTCGCGGTCTTGTTCTTCGGTTTGCGGGGTGGGGGTGAACATGCGCGCCAGTGTTGCCTCATCGGGGTAGATGGCCGGATCAGAGGCAATGGCCGGGTCGACCAGCGGGGTCGCCGCCTTGTTCGCATTGGCATAGCCCGTGAAATTCGTGCAGGCGGCGATCACCTCGGGGCGCAGCAGGTAATCGACGAAAGCATAGGCATTGTCGGTGTTGGGCGCGTCAGCGGGCAGGCAGAGCAGATCGAACCAAGCCGGGGCGCCTGTCTTGGGAACGAAGTAGGCGAGGTTCATCTCGATTCCGGCCTCGGCGGCGCGGGCCTTGGCCACGCCGTAATCGCCGGACCAGCTGTTGATGGCGCAAAGTTCACCATTCGGGATTGCGGTCAGGTAGTTTGCGTTGTCGAAGGTGGCGACGTAGTCGCGGATCGGGGCGAAGGCCTCGGCCATTTTCTGGTACTCTTCCGGGCCGGCGGTGTTGGGATCGATCCCGAGATATTTCATCACCATGAAGCCGATATCGGTGGGGCTGTCGAGCAGGGAGATGCCGCAATCCGCCAGCTTGGCCGCGTTTTCGGGTTTGAACAGGGTGTCGAGCGATTCAAGATCGGCGTCGGGAAGGCGTTCCTTGACCATGTCGAGGTTGTAGGTGACGCCAACAGAGCCCCACGTGTAAGGGACGCCGTGCCTGTTGCCCGGATCAAATCCTTCAACGATCTTAAGGATTTGCGGATCGAGATTGCCGTAGTTTTTGAGGCGGCTGCGATCCAGTTCTTGATAGACGCCGGCCTGCACGAAGTTTGGCAGGTTCAGACCTGCCATCACCACAACATCATAGCCTGTTGATCCGGCGAGCATTCTTGCCTGCATTTCTTCGGCGCTGGAATAGAGGTCATAGACCACGCCTATGCCGGTTTCCGCCTCGAAATCCGCCAAGGTGGTCTCACCGATGTAATCGGACCAGTTGTAGACATTCACCATTCCGGCCTGCGCCCAGGAGGGCCGCACGTAAGGAACCGCCAGCGCAGTGCCGAGGGTAAGAAGGGCATTTCGGCGGGTCAGTTTCATGGCAGTCTCCCTTGTGGCATGAGCCGGTCTTCCGGTCTGGTCGGGACAGGTTCTGTGCTGTCAGCCTGATGGGCCCATCATGGCCTGATTGAGCGCGGCGATGCGATCCTCGGGCGGGGGCTGATCCAGTGTCATCACCGGGATCAGGGCGCGCAGGTCATCGTGATGGCGGCGCAGGCCCCATTCGAGATCGGAAAGATGAAAGCTTTCGAAAGCCGACGAGCGCATGGATTCGTTGGACCAGATCGACAGTTGCTGATCCTCGGCCGATGTATCCCGGTCGATGCGCATCGCGAGGTAGCGCGCAAGGCGTTCCTGCCGGGACTCATCAGGGTTGCGATAGAGCCGCCCCGTCAGCCTTGTGCGGCCGGGTGAAATCGGGATTTCGTGATAGTATTGAACACCTTCCGGGGTGAAGGCGAAGACGATCTGCGGGAATAGACCGTAATATGTCCAGGCGCCGGCCAGATGCGGGGGCAGGTGGTCGCGTGACCGGGACAGCCGATTGTAATGGCGCACGGACCAGAGCCTGCCGGGGGTGTCACCATAGCGGCCGATGGAAATGTTCAGGCCATGCGGCAGAAAGACATCGCGGTAGTCGCGACCGTAAAGATCCTGCAGGCCGGGATGGGCAAGCGGGACGTGGTAGCCTTCATTGTCGACATCGCGAACGGATTTCCAGTTCACCGGCAGTTCGGTTGACCAGTAGGGGGTGGCGACAGGGAGCATCTCGGCCGTGCGATAGGCCGCGAAGTCGGCAGCATAGGGCGCAAGGTGGGTGGCGATATCGGGTTGGGGGCCGGGCTGGAAGCGGATGAACAGAAAGCCGTGAAAGTTCTGCAGTTCAATCGGTTTCAAGCCGAACTTCGCGCGATCCATGTCGCCGAAGCTGGTGGGTTGGGCGGCACCGCGCAGGGTGCCGTCAAGATTGTAGACCCAGCCGTGGAACGGGCAGACGATGGCCCCGCGGCATTGACCGCGGTCACCGTCGACGACACGCGCGCCCCGGTGGCGGCAGAGGTTGTGAAAAGCGCGGATGACGCCATCGGCGCCACGCATCAGCACCGCGCGTTCACCGAGCAGATCGAAGGTGAGCCAGTCGCCCGGGGCGGGCAGGTCGCATTCATGCCCGGCTACCTGCCAGTGATTCAGGAAAACATGTGTCTTTTCAAGATCAAACAGGGCGGGGGAATGATAGGTCCAACCGGGCAGGCCGCGCCGATCCCAGCTATTGGGAATGGGGAGGGAAGGCAGCGGGTGAGTTGTCATGCGGAGGGCTCCGGTCTGGAGAGGCGCGTGGGGAGGATGGTCGCAAGATTCTGATTGAACTGTCAATCAAAATACGTGAAGGCTTGTGAAATCCCTTGTTTTGTTGATACATTAAGGTATCCGCTGGGTCGGAAAACTGTGGTGAGGACAGGACATGGTCGCCGTTGTAGAGACATCGCCCACGCCGCGCCGTAAGTTGAGTCGCGCGGAGAGACGGCTGCAATTGATCGAGGCGACGATCTCGGTCATTGCAGAGAATGGCTTTGCGCGGACGACGCTGGGGGAAGTGGCCAAGCGGGCCGGGCTTTCGCATGGGTTGGCGAATTTTCATTTTGAATCAAAGGATAAGCTGCTGGCGGCGACGCTGGAGCATCTGTCGGATGAGTATCGCGCCAACTGGCAGGCGGCGCTGGCGGTGGCGGGGCCGCATCCGGCAGACAGGATCGCCGCCTTGATCGAGGCCGATTTTACGCCTGCGATTTGCACTGCGGATCGGCTGGCGGCGTGGTGCGCGTTCTGGGGTGAGGCGCAGAGCCGGCCCATGTATCAGGATGTGTGTGGTCAGAATGATGAGGAATATCAGGGCGTTCTGGAAGGTTTTTGCCGCGATCTTCTGGCGGATGGTGGCTATGGGGGCGATGCGGTTCGGGTGGCGCGGGTGTTGCGGGTGACGACCGAGGGCGTCTGGCTGGATCTGATGACCCTGCAATCCCCCTACAGTCGTGACGAGGCGCGGGCCACGGTTTTGGCCGCTGCGGCGGCGTTCTTTCCGCGCCATTTCGGGCCGGACGGGCGGTTGGCCGGGACCTGAAGCACCCGGTGCAGCAGCTGGTGCAGACGTGCAGTGCAGACAGGCGTACGCACGCAGCGCACGGCGGATGCGGAATGCGTTAACCTGTTGTGAAGCATCCTGTCTGGCCTTTCGGCCTGCGGTCCGTCCTGCCATGAAGGCCATCGGGCAGAGGGGGCGGGTCATGCGGGCGGTGATGGTGCAGGGCACGGGGTCGGATGTCGGCAAATCGCTGATCGTGGCGGGGCTGTGCCGGGCGGCCCGGCGGCGGGGCCTGCGGGTCGCGCCATTCAAGCCGCAGAACATGTCGAACAATGCGGCTGTCACGGTTGACGGGGGCGAGATCGGGCGGGCGCAGGCCTTGCAGGCGCGGGCAGCGGGGATTGATCCGATCACCGACATGAACCCTGTGCTGCTGAAGCCCGAAAGCGAGACGGGGGCGCAGGTGATCCTGCACGGCCGGCGGCTGACCAGCGCGGAGGCGCGGGATTATGCGGGGCTGAAGCCGCGCCTGATGGCGGGGGTGATGGAAAGCTTTGCACGGCTGAAGGCGGGCCATGATCTGGTGATCGTGGAAGGCGCAGGCAGCCCGGCCGAGGTGAACCTGCGGGCGGGCGACATTGCCAATATGGGCTTTGCGGTGGCGGCGGATGTGCCTGTGGTTCTGGTGGGCGATATCGACCGGGGCGGGGTGGTCGCACAGATCGTGGGCACGCAGGCCGTGCTGGAGGCGGGCGATGTGGCGATGGTGGCGGGGTTCATCATCAACCGCTTTCGCGGCGATGTGCGGCTGTTCGATGACGGCTATCGCTGGTTGGAGGCGCGGACGGGCTGGCGCGGCTTCGGGGTGGTGCCGTGGTTTTCGGATGCATGGCGGCTGCCTGCCGAGGATGCGGTGGGTCTGGTGGGCGGGCCGCACCGGGGTGGGGTGAAGGTGGTTGTGCTGGCCTATCCCCGGATTGCCAATTTCGATGACCTTGATCCGTTGAAGGCAGAGCCGGGGGTGGATCTGGTGATGTTGCGACCGGGGCAGCCGATCCCCGGCGATGCGGCGGCGGTGATCCTGCCGGGATCGAAGGCGACGGTGGCGGATTTGCTGTTTCTGCGCGCGGAAGGCTGGGACGTGGACCTGCGCGCGCATGTTCGGCGCGGCGGGCGGGTGCTGGGCCTGTGCGGGGGGTATCAGATGCTGGGGATGGCGATTTCCGATCCGGAGGGGATCGAGGGAGGGCGGGGCGCGGTTGCGGGTCTTGGGCTGCTGGAGGTGGAGACGCGGTTGGGTGCTGAGAAGCGGCTGGCGCTGGTGGAGGGCATACATCTGGACAGCGGGGCGGCGCTGCGGGGGTATGAGATCCATCTGGGCGTGACCGAGGGGGCGGGTTGCCTGCGCCCCTTTGCCCAGATCGACGGGCGGTCCGAGGGGGCGGTCTCATCGGATGGGCGGATTGCGGGCACCTATCTGCACGGGCTGTTCGCCAAGGATGGCTTTCGGCGGGCGTGGTTGGCGGGGCTCGGTGTCACGGGCGGCGCAGTCGGCTATGAGGCGGGGGTGGAGGCCGTTCTGGACGGGTTGGCCGATCATCTGGAGGCGCATCTGGATGTGGACGCGATCCTGGGGCTGGCGCGATAGGGGCCGAACTTGCCTGTGATGCAGGCAAAAGGGCAGAGTCTGCGCCTGATAAAGCGGCAGAAGAAAGGTTTTTGACCGAAGGGTAAATGCTGTTAACCCTGAGGCAGGCGACAGAAGCCGCGCCCATTCTATGGTGCAAGGCGGCGAGCCAAACGGGGGTGACATGCTGGATCTGCTGGTCAGGGCGGGGCGTCTTTCCGATGGGAAAACCCCGGTCGATATTGCGGTGAAGGACGGGCGGATCGTGGAGATCGCGCCCCGGATCGAGGCCGAGGCGGGCCGGGTGATCGAAGCGGGCGGGCGTTTGGTCGCGCCGCCCTTCGCGGACCCGCATTTCCATATGGATGCGACGCTGTCGCTGGGCCTGCCCCGGCTGAACCGATCCGGCACGCTGCTGGAGGGCATCGCGCTTTGGGGCGAGTTGAAGCCGCTGTTGACGGTGGAGGCGGTGAAGGAACGCGCGCTGCGCTACTGCGATCTGGCAGTGGCGCAGGGGCTGTTATCGATCCGGACCCATGTCGATGTCTGCGATGATCGGCTGACGGCGGTCGAGGCGCTGTTGGAGGTGAAGCGGGAGGTTGCGGGGTATATCGACCTGCAGCTGGTGGCCTTTCCGCAAGATGGGCTGTTCCGCGACCCGACGGCGCATCGGAACCTGATCCGGGCCTTGGATATGGGTGTCGATGTGGTGGGGGGCATCCCGCATTTCGAACGCACGATGCAGGCGGGGGCGGACTCGGTTCGCGCGCTTTGTGAGATCGCAGCGGAGCGGGGGTTGCCCGTCGATCTGCATTGCGACGAAAGCGACGATCCGATGAGCCGCCATATCGAGACGCTGGCGGCGGAAACCGTGCGGCTGGGCCTGCAAGGGCGGGTGGTGGGCAGTCACTGCACGTCGATGCATTCGATGGACAATTACTATGCGTCGAAGCTGATCCCTCTGATCGCGGAGGCGGGGCTGCATATCGTGCCCAATCCGCTGATCAACATCACGCTGCAGGGGCGGTCTGACACCTATCCCCGCCGGCGGGGGATGACCCGGGTGCCGGAGTTGCGGGCGGCGGGGGTGAATGTGGCCTTCGGGCAGGATTGCACGATGGACCCGTGGTATCCGCTGGGGTCCGCCGACATGCTGGAAGTGGCGCATATGGGGGTGCATGCGGTTCCCATGACATCGCGCGAGGCGATGGGGTGGGCCTTCACCTCGGTCACCGTGAACGGGCATCTGGCGATGGGGTTGCCGGACCCGACGCTGCGGGTGGGCGGGCCTGCGACGATGGTGGTGCTGCAGGCGCGGGACCCGATCGAGGCGGTGCGGATGAAGGCAACGCGGATCGCGGTGATCCGCGCGGGCCGGGTGATTGCCGAGACCGCGCCGCGACTGGCGCGGCTGGATTTGCCGGGGCGTCCGGCGGGGTTGGACCCCGCCGATTACGCGCCGGTGGCGGAAGACTGAAACAAAAACCACATCAACGGGGAGAACTGCCATGACCTTTTCGACGACACGCCGGACGCTGCTGATGGGGGCTGCCGCCACGCTGGCGCTGCCTGCCTATATCCGCCGGGTGAATGCCCAGACGGTGATCAAGGTGGCGGGGGTCCATGCCTCGCCGGTGGAGAATGCGTGGAACTCGCGCATCCATGCCGCGATGCAGGCGGCGGCGGCGGATGGGCTGATCGAGTATGAGTTCAGCGAAGGGGTGGCCGCGACCGACTATCCCCGCGCGATGCGGGAATATGCCGAAGGCGGGGCGAAGCTGATCTGGGGCGAAAGCTATGCCGTGGAGGCCGAGGCGCGCGCGGTGGCGGCGGACTATCCCGAGACGGCGTTCCTGATGGGATCGTCGGGCGGACCGGAGGGCGAGAATTTCGGTGTCTTCGGCACGCGCAACCATGAGGCGGCCTATCTGGCGGGGATGCTGGCGGGGAAGATGTCGACGACGAATACGTTTGGGTCGGTCGGTGGCTATCCGATCCCTGAGGTGAACCTGCTGATCAACGCCTTCCGCATGGGCGTGAAAGAGGTGAACCCGGAGGCGAAGTTCCTGAACGGCTTCATCGGGGCGTGGTTCGATCCGGCCAAGGCCAAGGAAGCGGCGGTGGCGCAGATCGATGGCGGGGCCGATATCCTGTTCGGCGAACGGATCGGCACGGCGGATGGCGCGCAGGAGCGCGGGGTGAAGGCGATCGGGTCGCTGATCGATTATACGCCGCGCTATCCGGGCACAGTGTTTGCCAATGCGATCTGGAACTATCGCCCGACGATTGAGGCCATCGTGGCCGATGTGGTGGCGGGCAATCCGGTCGGGCGGGATTACACCGAGTACTCCTTTATGAAGTACGGCGGGAACGAGCTGATCTACGTGGCCGAGGAAGTGCCTGCAGATGCGGTGCCTGCGATGGAAGAGAAGAAGGCCGCCATCGCGGCGGGCACGTTCGAGGTGCCGATCGACGCGAACGAGCCTGCCTGATCTTGCAGGACGCCACGTCTTTGGCGGCGGCGATAGCCTCGGGTGCGGTTTCTGCGCCCGAGGTTCTTGCGGCTGCGGTGGCGGCGTCGGATCGGTTCGGGGCGGTGGTGCGGGTGGAGCCTGCACTGGAGCACGGGTTTGTGCCGGGGCCGTTTTGCGACGTGCCGTTTCTGGGCAAGGATCTTGGGTCTGGCGCGGCGGGGATGACGCCTGTGGCGGGCTCAAGCGCGCTGGCACGGCGGCGGGTGGATCAAGGGCGGGACAGTGATCTGTTTGCGCGTTTCCGGGCGGCGGGGTTGGTGCTTTTTGGGCTGACGGCGGTGCCGGAGTTTGGGCTGGCTTTGACATCTGATCCGGCGGTGAACCCTTGGGATGCGCGGCTGTCGCCGGGGGGATCATCCGGCGGGGCGGCGGCGGCGGTTGCGGGGGGAATCGTGGCGATTGCCCATGCGACCGATGCGGCGGGGTCGATCCGGATGCCAGCGGCGTGCTGCGGGTTGGTGGGGTTGAAGCCGTCGCGCGGGGCGGTGCCGATGGGGCCGGATCAGGGCAATTGGCTGATGGGGTTGGCGAGCGAGTTGGTTCTGGCGCGGTCGGTCCGGGATGTGGCCACGGCCTTTGACGCGGTGGCGGAGCCTTGTGCCGGGGCGCGGGCCTTTGCGGCCGGGCGCGTGGCGATGGTGGTGCCGGAGGGGTGCGACCCGGCGCAGGTCGCCGGGGTGGAAGCGGTGGCGGAGGTACTGCGCGGCTTCGGGCTGGAAGTAGAGCAGCGGGCGTTTCCCGCCGCGCTGGCCGCGCGGGCCGAACGGGTGGCCCAGACCGTTCTGGCAGCATCCTTGGCGGAATGGATGGGGTTTTTGGGCGTGGAGGCAGATGAGATCACGCCCATCGCGGCGGCGATGATGGCCGAGGGGCAGGCGATGACGGCGGCGGAGCTGTTCGCGGTGAGCCGCGAGATGGCCGTGCTGACGGCGGAATGGGAGGCGTGGATGGCAGGCGTGGATGCGGTGATCCAGCCGGTTCTGGCGCAGGGGGTGCCGGAGGTTGGGGCCTTTGACATGCAAGCGCGGGATGTGGCCGCGCATTTCGCGCAGATGGCCGCCGTCGCACCGGGGGCGGCCTTAGCCAATGCGGCGGGGTTTCCGGCTATCGTGGTTCCGGTGGCGGGGGCGGGCATCCCGGTGGGCGTGCAGATCGCAGGCAGACTGGGCTGTGACCGGGGATTGCTGGCGCTGGCGGCGCGGGTGGCGGGGGAATTGCCGCCTGTCGCTTATCCTTTCGATATCGCGGGGCATCCATGAACGCTGGCGCGGTGTTGGAACTGGAGGGAATTACCAAGCGGTTCGGGGCGCTGGTGGCGAATGATGATGTCACCCTGTCGCTGCAGAAGGGTGAGGTGCTGGCGCTGCTTGGAGAGAACGGCGCGGGCAAGACGACGCTGATGAACATCCTGTTTGGCCATTATGCGGCGGATGCGGGCGAGGTGCGGGTGGAGGGCAAGCCCCTGCCTTCGGGCAAGCCGCGCGCGGCCATCGCGGCGGGCGTTGGCATGGTGCACCAGCATTTCACGCTGGCGGGCAATCTGACGGTGTTGGAGAACATCGTGATCGGGTCGGAGTCGCTTTGGAAACTGGGGATGGACCGCGAAGGGGCGGAGCGGAAGATCCGCGCCCTGTCGGTGCAGTTTGGCCTGCCGGTGGACCCTGCGGCGCGGATCGGCGATCTGTCGGTAGGGGAGCGGCAGCGGGTTGAGATCCTCAAGGCGCTTTACCGTGATGCGCGTATCCTGATTCTGGATGAGCCGACGGCGGTGCTGGCGCGGCCCGAGGCGGAGCAATTGTTCACCATCCTGCGTGGGATGGCGCAGGGTGGGCTGTCGATCATCTTCATCAGCCACAAGCTGCATGAGGTCATGGGCGCATCGGACCGGGTGGTCGTGCTGCGCGGCGGCAAGGTCGTGGCGGAACGGGCGACGGGGCAGACCAATGCCGCCGAACTGGCCGAGTTGATGGTTGGGCGCGCCGTAGCGCGGCCCAAGCGGGCGGCGCATGAGGTGGGCGCGCCGGTGGTGGTGGCAGAGGGGCTTTCGGTATCCTCAGGCGGTGGCATGGCGCTGGACCGGGTGCGGTTCGAGGTGCGGGCAGGGGAAATTCTGGGCATCGTCGGTGTGTCGGGCAACGGGCAGGCGATGCTGGGGCGGGTGCTTTCGGGCTTGGCGCGGCCGGATGCGGGGACGATCACCTTTGACGGGCGCGACATTTCCCGGATCACCCCGCGCGAGGCGGTGGGGTTGGGCATCGGGCGGGTGCCGGAGGATCGCCATGCCGAGGGGGTGGTGGGCGATCTGGCCGTGTGGGAAAATGCGGTGCTGGAGCGGCTGCGGGACTTCGCGCGGTGGGGCTTTGTGCGGCGGCGGGCGGCGGAGGCCCATGCGGCGGGGCTGATCGCGCGCTTTGACATTCGGGGCGCGGGGCCTGCGACGCGGACGCGGCTGTTGTCGGGCGGGAATATGCAGAAGCTGATCCTTGGGCGCAATCTGGCGGCGGGGCCGCGGTTTCTGTTGGCGAACCAACCGACGCGGGGGCTGGACGAGGGGGCCATTGCGGCGGTGCATCAGGAATTGCTGATGGCGCGGGCCGAGGGGGCGGCGATCCTGCTGATATCGGAAGATCTGGATGAGGCGGTGGGACTGTCGGATCGGTTGCAGGCGATATCCAAGGGGCGGCTGTCAGAGCCGATTGCCGCCGAGGCGGTGGATGCGCGGCGCTTGGGGTTGATGATGGCCGGGGTCTGGGAGACGCGCGATGCGGTTTGAACGGCGCGAGGAGGTATCGGTTTCGGCGCTGATTCTTGCGCCGCTGGGGGCCGTGCTGGCGGCGCTGGTGCTGTGTGCCGGGCTGATTGCAATGGCGGGGGTCAGCCCTTGGACGGCTTATGCCGAGATGCTGCGCGGGGCCTTTGGTTCGCGTCTGGCGGTGACGGAGACGTTCACCCGCGCCTCACCCCTGATCTTGACCGGGCTGGCGGCGGCGGTCGCGTTCCGGGCGCGGCTGTGGAACATCGGGGGTGAGGGGCAGTTTTACATGGGGGCGCTGGCGGCGGCGGCGCTGGGGCATTCGGTGCTGATAGGATGGCCTTTGCCTTTGGCTTGGGCGGCGCTGGCGGCGGCGGGGATGGCGGCGGGGGCGGTGCTTCTGCTGGTGCCCGCGCTGCTGCGGTTGCGGTTTGGCGTGGATGAGGTGGTGACGACCTTGTTGCTGAATTTCATCGTGCTCTTGTTCGTGGGGCTGATGGTCGAAGGGGTGCTGAAGGACCCGATGGCCTTTGGCTGGCCGCAATCGGTGCCGGTGGCGGCGGGGCTGCGGCTGCCCGATCTGGTGCCCCGGTCGCGGCTGCATGTGGGGATCGTGCTGGCGGTTGTGGTGGTGCTGGTGGTCTGGCTGGTGCAGTCGCGGACGGTGTTCGGGGCCGAGACGCGGGCGGCGGGGTTGAACCCGCGGGCGGCGGCATTCGCGGGGGTGCCCATCACGGCCACGCTGGTGAAGGTGGCGCTTTTGTCAGGGGGGCTGGCGGGGCTGGCGGGCGCGATCGAGGTGCTGGGGCCGGTGGGATATGTGACCACCACCCTTTCGCCGGGCTTTGGCTATGCGGGGATCGTGGTCGCGATGCTGGCGGCGCTGCATCCTTTGGGCGTCGTGGCGGCGTCGGTCTTTGTGGCGACGGTGTTTGTCGGCGCGGATGCGATGAGCCGGGCGACAGGGGTGCCGAGCTTTATCGCCGATGTGATCATGGCGGTGGCGCTTTTGGCGATGCTGGTGGCGCTGCTCTTCACAACCTATCGGGTGCGGCGATGATGGAGGCCTTTGAGATTCTGACCACGGCGAGCCTGTGGGCGGCGGTGTTGCGGATCGCCACGCCGCTGATCTTTGGCGTGCTGGGGGCGTTGATCTGTGAGCGGGCTGGGGTGCTGAACCTTGGGATCGAGGGGATCATGACCATGGGGGCCATGGTCGGCTGGCTGACGGTCTATTGGGGCGGCGATCTTTGGACCGGGCTGGCCATGGCGGTGCTGGCGGGGATGGTGATGGGGTGGGTGCATGCCATGCTGACGGTGCCCTTGGGCCTGTCGCAGCATGTGTCGGGGCTGGGGATCACTCTGTTGGCATCGGCGCTGTCCTATTACCTTTATCGGCTTTGGGTGGAGGTGGGGGATCTGCCGCCCACGATCGAGCCGTTCCTGCCTTGGGCGGTGCCCTTCCTTTCGGACATTCCCTTTGTGGGCGAGGTGCTGTTCACCCAGACGCCGCCCACCTATGTGGCGCTGATGTTGGTGGGGGTGGTGGCGTGGATGCTGGCGCGCACGCCGATGGGGCTGGCGCTGCGGATGACGGGGGAGAACCCCCATGCGGTGGAGGCGCAGGGATTGAACCCGGTGCGTATCCGCATCTGGGCGGTGATGGTGGGATCGGGGATCATGGCGTTGGGCGGAGCCTTCCTGACGACGGCGGCCTTCAACAGCTTTTTCCCCGGCATGGTGCAGGGGCGCGGCTGGATCTGCATCGCACTGGTGGTGTTCGCGTCATGGCGGCCGGGTAAGGCGTTGATCGGGGCGCTGCTGTTTGCACTGTTCGACGCGTTCCAGTTGCGGTTGCAGACGGTGGTGGAGGGGGTGCCCTATCAGCTGTTCCTGATGGCGCCCTATGTGCTGTCCATCGTGGCGCTGATCCTTGTGGCGCGGCGGGCGCGGGTGCCGGAGGCGTTGATGCAGCCCTATCGGCGCGGCGAGCGCTAGCTTAGGCTGGGCCTAATCAGGGCCGAGCGAAATGCGTGTTTCGCGGCCCTATCCTTGGCCGTAGACCGATGGGCAGGGGCCGGGTGGCCAAAGCTGGATGGGGATGGCGCGATGGCGGGCGAAACGGTCGAGACGCTGGTGATCGGGGGCGGGCAGGCGGGGCTGGCCATGAGCGCGCATCTGGGGCGGCGCGGCATGGAGCATCTGGTGCTGGAGCGGCACCGCATCGCGGAGCGCTGGCGGACGGAGCGGTGGGATTCGCTGGTGGCGAATGGGCCGGCTTGGCATGACCGGTTTCCGGACCTGACCTTTGACGATATCGACGGCGGCAGTTTCGCGTCGAAAGACCGGATCGTGCAGTATTTCGAGACCTATGCCGCGCAGAACGGATCGCCCATCCGCTGCGGGGTGGAGGTGCGGTCACTGGAGCGGATGGCGGATGGCCGGTTCCGGGCCGAGACATCCGAAGGCGTGATCACCGCGCGCAATGTGGTGTCGGCCACAGGGCCGTTTCAGAAGCCGGTCTTTCCGGCGATGATCCCCGACGGCGCGGGTCTGGTGCAGATGCATTCCAGCGCCTATCGCAATCCGGGACAGTTGCCCGAGGGCGCGGTTCTGGTGATCGGGGCGGGATCGTCAGGGTCGCAGATCGCGGATGAATTGCTGCGGGCGGGGCGGCAGGTCTTTCTGTCGGTCGGGCCGCATGATCGGCCACCGCGTGCCTATCGCGGGCGCGATTTCGTCTGGTGGCTGGGGGCGCTGGGCAAGTGGGATGCGCGGGCGGCGACGCCGGGCACAGAGCATGTGACGATTGCGGTGAGCGGGGCCGGGGGCGGGGAGACAGTGGATTTCCGCAAACTGGCCGCGCGCGGCATGGTGCTGGTGGGGCGGACCGAGGGCTATGCGGGCGGCGTGTTGCGCTTTGCGCCCGATCTGGCGGCGAATATCGCGCGGGGGGATGCCAATTACCTGTCGGTGCTGGAGGAGGCGGATGCCTATGCGGCGCGCGAGGGGCTTGATCTGCCCGAGGAGCCGGAGGCCAAGCGCATCGGCCCCGATCCGGACTGCGTGACGGACCCTGTCCTGTCGCTTGATCTTGCGGCGGTGGGGGTGACGTCGGTGATCTGGGCGACAGGTTATGTGCTGGACTTCGGCTGGATGAAGATTGACGTCTTTGACGACAAGGGCCGCCCGCGCCATGAGCGGGGCGTGTCCGTGGTGCCGGGGCTCTATTTCATCGGCCTGCCGTGGCTGTCACGCCGGGCGTCGCCCTTCATCTGGGGCGTCTGGCATGATGCAGACCATCTGGCCGGACAGATCGCGGCGCGGAGCCACGTGCTGCCTGCCTGACCGGATCAGTGCGCAGCGAGCAGGTGCGGCGTATGGCCGGAGCGGGCGTGCTGTTCGATCAGCGTCGGCCCGATGATGCGCCACATCGCGCCGAGGGTGATGACAGCGGCAGCAAGCGTGCCGACAAGGGCGGCAAGGACCAGATCGCCGGTATCTGTCACACCACCAAAGAAATAGGCGATGCCGACGATCAGAAGCGGCAGATGCAGGCCGGCAAAGGCGATGCCAAGCAGGCGACCAAGGGTTTCGCAGTCTTGGCTATGCGTAAGATTCATCAAATCCTCCTCCCTTTGAGAGACAATGGATAGAACGACGCTCGGAAGAGTAGATTTATCCATACCTAAGGATGGTCGGGGCTGCCAAAGGTGTGCCCCGCGATGGGTTTGGTGCGGGCGTGGACCGCGCTGGGGCGCTGTTGCAATGCGATCAGGCGGGAAGCCGCATCTAGCGGCTGTGGCGGCGGCAGCGCGAAACGCAAGCTGCGGGGGGATTTCACCTTTCTGATTCCTGCCTGTTGCCTGTGCGTCACCGCTTTGCGGCAGAATGACCGCAAGCGGCGCAGGAGGCGAAGCATGACGGTCGAGGCAGGACGGGTGGTTCCTCAGGTGCATCGAACGATGTTCCTGTCGGACCTGCATCTGGGGGCGCAGGGCTGCCGGGCGGATGCGATCCTTGGGTTTCTGGCACAGAACGATGCCGAAACGATCTATCTGGTGGGCGACATCTTTGACATCTGGGATCCGCTGATCCTGAACTGGGGCGCGCGGCAGGACCGGATCGTAGAGATCCTGCGGGCGCGGGCGGCGGCGGGGCGGCGGCTGGTCTATCTGTTGGGCAACCATGACCGGGCGCTGGCCGGGTTGGCTGCCGAGGCATGGCCTGCGCGGGCGCGGCTGGGGATCACGGTTGAGCGGCAGGTGGAGCACCGGGCGGCGGACGGGATGCGCTATCTGGTGCTGCATGGCGATATATGTGATGCGCGCTGGCTGCGGTTTCACATCTGCACGCGGCTGGGTAGCCGGGCGGATGGGCTGTTGCGGCTGGTCGACAGCGGGTTGCGGGCGCTGCGCCTGCGCTTTGGGCGCGAGGCGCGGGGGCCGATCGAATTGCTGCTGCGGGGGCTGAACACGGTGTTTTACCGCAGCCACAGCCATGAGCGGCGGCTGGTCGCGCTGGCCGAGGCGGCGGGATGTGACGGGATCATCTGCGGGCATTTCCATCTGGCCGCGCTGCATGACGATCATCGGCGGCGCTATGTGAATTGTGGCGACTGGACCGATAACTGCACCGCAATCGTGGAGAACTGGGACGGGCGGTTGCGGCTGGTGGCCTGGGATGCGCTGGGTGCGGCGCCGGAGGGTGCGGCAACACCTGCGCTGACCCCGACCGGGGCGGAGGTGGCGTGATGGAGATCGGGCTGGCGCTGTTCGTGGCGGGGATGGTGGTGCTGCATCTAGTGTCTTGTGCGGTGGTGGGGTGGCGGCTGCATCGCGCGCCGCCTGCGCGCCCGCAGGAGGCGCCGTTCATCACGCTTCTGCGCCCGGTCTGCGGGCTGGACCCGCTGGATGCGGAGACGCTGGGATCGAGCTTTGCCTTGGACTATCCGGCGTTCGAGGTGCTTTTCTGCGTCGCGGATAGCGACGATCCGGTGGTGCCGCTTGTGCGGCGGCTGATGGCGGCGCATCCGGAGGTGACGGCGCGGCTTCTGGTCGGCGAAGACCGGGTGAGCGCAAATCCCAAGCTGAACAATCTGGAGAAAGGCTGGCGGGCCGCGCAGGGCGGGGTGATCGTCATGGCCGACAGCAACCTGCTGCTGCCGCCCGATTATCTGTGGCAGGTGCTGGCGGCGCGGGGGGCGGATGTGGGGCTGGTGTCATCGCCGCCTGTGGGCATCCGGCCTGACGGGGCCTGGGCGGAACTGGAATGCGCGTTTCTCAACAGCAATCAGGCGCGGCTGCAATTGCTGGCCGATACGCTGGGCTTTGGGTTCGCGCAGGGCAAGACGCTGATGTGGGAGCGTGAGTTTCTGGACGCGCGGGGCGGTCTGGCCGCGCTGGGGCAGCGGCTGGCCGAGGATGTGGCGGCGACGAAACTGGTGCGCGGGGCGGGCAAGCGGGTGGCGCTGACGCAGCGCCCCTTTGCCCAGCCCATCGGGCGGCGGTCGCTGGGCCAAGTCTGGGCGCGGCAGGTGCGTTGGGCCAAGGTGCGGCGCGAGGGGTTTGCGGGGCTGTATTCCGGGGAAGTGCTGAACGGGTCCGTGCCCGTGCTGCTGGCGGCGGCCTTGGCTGGCGGTCCGGCGGTGGCGGCGGCGGTGGCGCTGGTCTGGTATGGGGCCGAGGCAGCGCTGGCGCTGGCCTGCGGCTGGGCGAAGCCGGGGCGCGCGCTGCTGATGCTGGTGTTGCGCGATGCGATGCTGCCTGCGGTCTGGGCGACGGGCTGGGCCAATACGCGGATTGAATGGCGCGGCAATGCGATGGCGCCGGGCGCGCTGCACAAGCTGCCGGGGTGATGGCGATGGACGGCGAAGCGATCCGGGCGCTGTTGCAGGAGCAGGGGCTGGCGATCCTGTTCGTGCTGGCGCTGATCGAAGGGCCGATTGTCACGGTCATCGCCGGGGCGCTGGCGGGGCGGGGGGTGTTTGATCCGCTGGCCGTGCTGGTTGTGGCGCTGGCGGGGGATGTGGTGGGCGATGTGGCTCTTTACGCCATTGGCCGCTTTTGCCCCGGTCTGGCGCAGCGGCTGTTCGGGCGGCGGCTGGAGGTGGAGGCCGCCGGAGTGCAGGGCCTGTTCGCGCGGCGGGGCGGGTGGCTGCTGGTCATCGGCAAGCTGACGCATGTGGCGGGGTTCGCGGTGATCCTGACGGCGGGCTTCGCGCGGATGCCGCCGGGGGCCTTCCTCGGGTTTACGGTGATGGCGGCTTTGCCGAAGGTGATGGCTCTGGCGGGGGTGGGTTGGGCCTTCGGCCTGTCGCTGGGGGTGGGCGATCTGGGGCTTGGCCTTTCCGGGCTGGGTGATCTGGCGGCGCAGGGTTTGGGCGCCGGCGTGATCGGCGTGGTTGCGCTGGGCGCGGCGGCGGTGCTGGGGCGAAAACTGTGGAGGCGGACATGCGTGTGAGCGTGAGTTGCATCATCCCGGCCTGGAATGAGGCGGAGCGTTTGCCCTTTGTGCTGAAGGCGGTGGTCGGCCACCCGGCGGTGGATGAGGTGATCGTGGTGGATGACGGATCACGCGACAACAGCGCCGATGTGGCCGAGCGATTGGGGGCCACCGTGCTGCGGCAGAGGCGGAATAGCGGCAAGTCGGCGGCGGTGGCGGCAGGGGTGGCAGAGGCGAGGGGCGATCTGATCCTGCTTCTGGATGCCGATCTGGTGGGGCTGACGCCGATGCAGGTGATGGATCTGCTGGTGCCGGTGCGATCAGGCCGGGCGGATGTGGCGATCAGCCTGCGCCAGAATGCGCCCTCGGTCTGGCGCTGGATCGGGCTGGATTACATATCGGGCGAGCGGGTGATGCGGCGCGAGATGCTGCTGCCGTGGCTCAGCCGGATGGCGGGTTTGAAGGGGTTCGGGTTGGAGGTGTTCCTAAACCGGCTGTGGATCGCGGACCGGGCGCGTGTGGCGGTGGTCAGGTTGGCCGCGGTCAGCCCGTCGAAGGTGGCCAAGCAAGGGGTCTTGCGCGGCATCGCAGCCGATATCGGCATGATGCGCGACATCTTTGGGACAATCGGCGCAGTGACTGCGCTGCGTCAGATCGTGGCGCTGCGCCGGTTGCGGCTGCGCGACGCGCAGATCGCGCGTGCGGCGCGTGTGGGATTGGGCGACTGACCGACAGGAGTGAAATGCGGCGGGGCGCAGGAATGATCCTGCGCCCCGTTGTCTTTGATCTTCGTCTGAAAGGGATCAGGTATTCGGTTCGGACTTCTCTTCGGTCGACGTCTCTTCCGTTGCCTTGTCCCCTTCGAGCGCATCGCTCAGATCGCTTTGTGCGTCGTGGTAATCCTCGACCGCTTCGCTGGCCTCGTTGAGGTCTTCGATTGCGTCTTCTTCGACGGCGTCGCTTTCCTCGGACGCGGTTTCAAGTTCTTCGGCCACATCGGTGACTTGTGCCGGGGCGTTCTTGATCTCGGCGACTTCGGTGGTCAGGTCTTCGGCCACGTCCTGTGCGGCACCGAGCGAGTCCAGCGCGGCGCGGAGAGCGTCTTGCGCGGCGAGAACCTCTTCCAGTGCAGCCTCTTCTTCGGCGCTGCCTTCCAGAGCGGCTTCGGCCTTGGCAAGGGCCACTTCCAGCGCGGCACGGGCTGCAGCAACCTCTGCCTCTTCGGCTGCAGTGGCGGCGCGGGCCTCTTCCGACGCGGCTTCGGCCTGCGTCAGCGCATCCGCGGCGGCCGAAAGCAGATCGGCCAGTTCCTTAGCCTGACGCGAGGCTTCGGCGGCGGCCTCTTCGGCCAGCGCCTTGGCGGCCTGCGAGGCAGCCAGAGCGGTGGCAGTCTGGTTGTAGGCGAGGGTCAGGCCCGGAAGATCCAGCGCCTTTTCCATCTTTTCATAATCTCTGCGCGCCTTTTCCAGATCCTTGGCGGCGTCATCGATCTTTCTCTTCGCGTTGCGGCAGTCATTGCCATGGCAAGACGGATCACGCGAGATATGGTAGTCGTAGTATTTCTGGGCCATCGCGAAATCGTAGGCTTCGTCTTCGACCTCTTCGACGGCCTTCTTGAAGGCGCGGGAGTTCCACGCGTCTTTCAGAGCCGCAGTCGCCTTATCGAGCATCGCAGCTTCGTTCGCGATGCGGGTTTCAAGATCGGCCAGCGACTGTTTGGCATCGGCAAGGGTCTTGTCGAGCAGCGCCTGCCGTTCTTCACGGGACAGGCCATCGAGCGCCTTGGCGAGGTCTTCTTCGGCGACGCTGGCCTTGCCGGCCAGTTCGAGTGCCTTCTGCACGAGCGGCTGGGCGCGGTCATTCGCCTCATCAAGCTTTTCTTCGGCGGCAGAGAGCCGATCACGGGCAGCGACGTAATCGGCCAGCGCCTTACGCTTGGCGGCAGTGTATTCGGGCAGAACGCGGTGGTCGCCCTCATCGCCGTTCAGCGCGTAGAGCGCCTGCAGTTCTTCTTCCGACAGGCCTTCCTTTTTGGCATTGCGCAGCGTGCGGTCGAGGTTGGCCTGCGCCTTTTCGACATTCGCGGTGGCCGTGTTGAGGTTCTTGGTTGCGACTTTCAGGCGATCGAGAAGGTCGCTGTAATCTGGCCCTTGCTTGCCGGGATTTGCCTTGTCATTGCCGCCGTCCTTGGGGCCGGTGGCGATGGTTCCCGTGGCCATGTTCGTTACGTTGAGCGCGATCTTGGGGCAACGCTCCGACATGCGCAGGATGTTCTCGGCAAAGTCGGGAAGCTGCAGGAACGCGGCCAGATCCGTTTCTGCAAGACGGCAGAGGTCACGCGTCGGGGTTGCGGCAGATGCGGCGAAGGGGATGGCGCAGGACAGCAGGAGAACCGAAAGGGGGGCGATGGAGCGGTGCATTTTGGACCTTTGAATGGATGGGGGGAGCCATCTGGTTGCCACATTTCGGTAGTTCATAAGTCTTAATGCTGTCAAATTTCTGCCTAAATTGCCGGGGTTTATGCGGGTTCTGTCACCGATGAGGGGTGGCGTTAACAATTGTTTCCAGAACGGGGATCGGACTGTGGCCGAGATCCATTTTTGCGCGGGCAGCGCCGAATCACTGTGGCAACTTTAAGGCGTGTTGGGTCGTGGGC